>CAVFFT010000061.1:0-27312 GCA_963621885.1 bacterium | reverse complement strand
GGGAGCTTTCTTAACTCCGCCTCTTCTGCCCATCTGAACCAATTGGGGTCATTTTGGTCCTCGACTTCAAGACCGTACACAACGCCCTCCTCGCCGTGGTCGTCAACATCTATGACGAAGGACGGTTTCCCGGTGACGATATCGAAAACGCGGTCGTAGAGCTCGAACATCAGAAATCGTCCCTTTTTCCTCGATAAGGCCTTACGCTTGCTAGCTGCGGCGCTGTGTCACCTTTGCTCATAAACCATCCAGTAGCGACCCTCATTTCCTTGTTCAGGCCGATAACCATATTCACCTGAAAATGAACCCTACCGAATCTATTGGGTTCAGTATAGCGAGCTTTATTCTGCTTTAACCCGTTTCTAATATCGGCCTGCAAGCGTGCCTGATTCCTCATGTTGTAACCAAGGGATTTCAGGAATTCCGATTTGCCCTTTGACTTAAACGGGTTCAGCAAATAATCGCTCACACGGCTCCGAGCAATAACGACCCTTTTGTAATTCCGCAGTCTGGATGTAGTCCCTGACCAAGCGCCACGGCCGCCCATTTACAAAATCTTGCCATTCAGCAAGTGGCCGTATTTGGCAAACGCGGAGACGTCCCTCGCTTCATATCTTTCGAGAAGCGACCTGCTCAGCGTTTGTGTTTTCGTCCAATCCGCGCTATTCATCCAGATGGGGCGCTCCCGTCCTTGCGCCCAGTCCGTCAATGCGCTCGCCTTCAAGCTATCGCCTACGACAAAACCAAGCCTGTAAAGATCGCGGTCGGCGCGAAGCGTATCCACAAGCTCCGTGCCGTCAATCTCGTTTGCGCGGAGCGCGTCCAAGGCTCTTTCTCTCAACCTGTAATGCTCTCCGCTTGCATTCTGCTCAATCCTCGACCAGTGATCTTTGCTAAATGTACGCTCCGCGAAGCTTTTGCTTCCCATTGAACTCGCACCCCTACCGCCCATGGAAACCTCCTGCTTTGTACTCGATTAGCTTGCATGCGCCGAAGTCGAAGCCGACGTTGCCGCCGTAGGGCAGCACGCGGGACGGCTCGCCCCGCATGGCGGATTCAAACGCGTCGGACTCGATGTCCGGCGGTTTCAAAATCGCCATGGCAACCCCCTTTCAGGCGTTTGCAGGCATAAAGAAAGCCGCCCCGAAGGGCGGCTTAAAGGGAGGATTTGACTTGCGTTTATTCAACCTGAGCAAGCATTTTTCCAAAGAAGCTTAGCTCGCTCGGTTCGTAAATCAGCGCGCTGCCGTCCTCCATGACGTAATTTCCAGCAGGGAGATATTTGCCGTTCGGCAAAACGCAGAGATTGCCACGCCATACGACTCCATGGGGAAGATACGGCACTCCCCACTCATCCTCTTCGAATTCGAAATCATAGTCGATGTCGTATTTCATCATCGCCACCTCATTCGTTAGTACTCGCCTATTTTCTGGGTAATGAACCTCTTGGATTTCTTGGTTTGTTCCTTGTAATCGATTTTAACGCCAATCTTGGCAAACTCCGAGGTGTAGACCTTATTCACCTCACGCCACATTGCGATTTCGCTCTGGAATTTCTTACCGTTATCAAGTTTGCGTTCCGCCCGCGCAATGGCGTTCTTAACCTGCTTCCTAGTCACTGATTTGGTTATAAGAGCCGAATATGTTCCCTCGTTGGAGGTCGCAATCATACGTTTGACTCGCCCGCCGCTTGCTATATGTGCGTCAACGAGATAACGAAGGTCGGCGCCCGATAACGGCCCGCCATACCTTCTGCCATCGCTGCCACCGAATGGATGGTTGTGAATCACTGTGAAGATGCCTTTTCTTTGGCGACCGCTGAAAGCGGGGCGACTTTCGTTGAACCTTCTTTGCCGGTAGAGCCAAGGGCGTGAATGTATCCCAAATCGTCGATATAGGCGGAATGCTCAACTTTCTGGTTCATAAGCTGCTCGCGGAAGCGCGATACCGCCGAGTCAACCGTAGTTCCACCGGCAATGCCGCTATTAAGAGAAGCGACCGCATAAGCAGACAACGGCGTGTCGTCAGATACGCTCCCGCCCATACCGCTATACGAATATGCGTCTCTACCGCCCATGGAAACCTCCTGCTTTGTACTCGATTAGCTTGCATGCGCCGAAGTCGAAGCCGACATTGCCGCCTCCTAAATGGAAAATGGAATCGGAGGGATAAAAGCACCGGGCGAAAAGAGGGGCTTTAGCAAATCCAGCATCACCCGCACGCCGGCCTCTGCCAGGCAACGACCGCGCGAAGTCTCACGCACTGCCCGTCGACACTTCATGCGGTAAAACCCGCTACACAACGTCTGCGGCAGCCTAGGCATAAGGAGCACGAGCTTGCGATACCATGTGCGTATGGAAGAGCTCCTGCTAGATATCGTGCGCGCATTGCGAGAGGACCCCACGCTTGATGCGCGCGGGCTGAATCGCATCGTCAACGCGCATAGCACACGACTTGAAGGTGATACGCGCTTCTCAAAAAAGCAGCTCATGCCCTATTACCTGCGGGTAAAAACGCAGGATGCCGTCCGTTGGCGCAGCTGGAACATCGACGCCGCCACCGAAGAGTGCTTGCTGCGCCTCATTCAAATGAAACCCCGCCGTACCGCATCAGGCGTGGCCACCGTCACGGTTCTGACCAAGCCCGCGAGCTGCTCGGGATCCTGCCTGTTCTGCCCCGCCGATGTGCGCATGCCGAAAAGCTACCTGCATGCCGAGCCCGCCTGCCAGCGTGCCGAACGCAACTGGTTCGACCCGTATCTGCAGGTGACAGCACGCCTTTACGTGCTCGAGCAGATGGGGCACAGCATCGACAAGGTGGAGCTGATCGTGCTGGGCGGCACTTTCGACGATTACCCGGAAGGCTACCGTCTCTGGTTCATGAAAGAGCTGTTCCGTGCGCTCAACGACAGGGGATGGCGCGTGGGAAATCGCTTGGCCAATGAGGGAAACCCGCAAGGCAGTGCGGCCGAAACGCCAAACGGGAACGGCCCGCAAGGCAATGCGGCCGAAACGCCAAACGGGAACGATCCGCAAGGCGGTGCAACCGAAACGTCCAGCGAGAACGACCCACAACATGACGACCCCGCCACCCGGACAGCGCGCTACCAGTTGGCGGGCATCGCGAACGATGACGCGACCATAGCCGCTGAAACGCAAGACTTGCAGGACGCGGTCACACGTGGAGCGCTTTCGTTCAACGACGCGGTCGCGCAGCGTTACGGCAACGGCGGCGCTTGGGATGCCGTCAGCTCGTGGCAGACAACGGACCTCGCGAGCCTCACCACCGAACAACGGCGCAACGAGCAGGCCAAATGCCGTTGCGTTGGCCTTGTGATGGAAACGCGGCCCGACAAGCTAAATGCGCGCGAGCTCACGTTGTTGCGTCAGCTTGGCTGCACCAAAGTGCAAATGGGCGTGCAAACGCTCGATGGGGAAACGGCACGACGCTGCAACCGTTCCATCAACGCGAGCGCAATCGCCCGGTCGTTCAGCCTGCTGCGCCTGTTCGGCTTCAAGATACACGCGCACTTCATGGCGAATCTTCCCGGCGCAACGTCTGAAAGGGATGCCGCGGATTTCCGCCGCTTCGTCACCGACAGTGCCTTCATGCCCGACGAGATCAAGCTCTACCCCTGCGTGCTTATCGAAAGCGCGCCCCTCGCACGGCGCCTCAACCAGGAGAAATGGGCGCCCTACCCCGAGGATGCTCTCGTGAAGCTGCTTGCGGGCGATGTGGCCGCGACTCCGCCTTTCACGCGCATCTCACGCATGATTCGCGATTTTTCCGCCGGCGATATCGTGGCGGGCAACAAGAAGACGAATCTGCGCCAGCTGGTCGAAAACCGCCTGCGCGAACAGCAGACGCCCGTCCGCGAAATCCGTTTCCGCGAAGTGGGCACAAGCGACGTTGAACTGGGTGAACTCACGCTGGAAGACCTAAGCTACGATACGCCCGCAACCTACGAGCACTTCCTTCAATGGGTCGACGGCGACAACCGCATCGCGGGATTTTTGCGGCTCTCGCTCCCCCGGCCCGAAGCCATCCGCGAACTGGGGCCCGATGCGCCCGTGCATGAGGGTGAAGCGATGATACGCGAGGTGCATGTGTATGGTCGAAGCGCGCAGCTTCACACAAGCGGACAGAGCGCCCAGCATCATGGGCTTGGACGAGCGCTGGTTGAACGCGCCGCACGCATCGCCCGCGAGGCAGGCTACGAGCGGCTCAACGTCATCAGCGCGGTGGGAACCCGCGAATACTATCGCGGCCTTGGCTTCACGGACGCCGGCCTCTACCTGCGGCGGGTTTTGACGCCGGAGGAAACAGCGCCCGAAGCCTTGTAGGACCCCGCAGACAAACGGAAGGCCCCGCGTAACGCGAGGCCTTCATTCATCATGCTATTGGGTTTTCACCGCCGTCGAGCCACACTGCAGGTAGCCAGTCGGACCGCTTCGCGAACCGCCACCTAGGGTTGTCCGCAAGCTGTACCGCGGGTCGCCCGCAAACAGTTGGCGAACTGTTCGCAAGCCACTCCAGGCGCTACTCCGAAATGCGGTACTTTTCCCAATCTTCCTCTTCGTCGTCCTCTTCGGGCTCTTCCGCAACCTGGACAGGCTCGGCCGCAGGCTCTTCCCAACGGTCCGCAAAAGCATCCTTGAACGCATTGCGATCGGAATCGCGCCAGATCGAGAACACGATTTCCGGAATGAAGCCATCATGTGCATCAAGCCACTCGTGAATAAGGCGCGCGACTTCGTGCGCGTCGTTGCCTTCGGCGCAACCAAAAGCAGTCACGATGGCGGTCTGCGCGCCAAACGACGCGAGGATATCCATCGCGGACGCAACACGCTCACGCAGCGACAGCTCGCATTCGCGTTCGCTGCGATGGCGGTCAAGCGCGCGCTTGCGATTCGGCGCGGCGATAACCGCGACCGACGCTTTCACAATCTCGCCGGTGCGCGTGAAAACGACATCGGGAACTGCGAGGGCGCGGCTCGTGTAAAGCTCGCCGCTCGCCGTCTGGCGGTTCGGCGTATAGAAGCTATCCTGGAACGCCTCGAGCACCGGATACAAGTTGCCACCGTCGCACAGGTCCTCTTCGGCGCCACGACGGCCCTTCAGATACGAGCCACCCGGATAGCGATACGATGCCGCATCGAGCACGGCAACGGAGTCCTTCATCTGGAGAATCGTCGCGACGATATCGCCCGATTCAAAACGCACCGTGGTGGGAGCGAGATCCTCCGCCGGAGCGTCTTCAGTCACGGAAGCCTCCTCGGCAGCAGGAGCCTCCTGCTCCGCCTCGGCCTGCGCCGCCTCATCGGAAGCGTCGCTCGCGTCGGCATTGTCTCCCCGACGTGCGGCAGCGAGGAATGCGGCCGCGTCTCCCGCCTCGACAATCTTCGTCCCGGCAATGGAGGCTTTCGTTTCCCCGGCGAAAACCGCCTTCATTACGGAAACATGCCTCTCAGCCGCCAATTCTTTCGGGCTTTTTTCTTCCTGAGCCATAATCGGATTCTCCTTCCATGCTTACCAGAGAATACCAAAGCGGACGCTCACGCGCCCGCTTTATCAAATGCCATCTTTTTTATGCTCGCAATCTGACATGCCCGTCAGCGTGCCTTCATGCGCCAACCGTGCGGCATGCGTCCTATTCAAGACGCGCCCGCAAGCTCCTGCGCAAACGCCCCCATTCGGCACGCTCTCACAAGCGGCTGGCGAACGCCCTATTCGGCAATAGCAGCCTTAATCGCCGCGAGGAACTCGGGGAACTCGTCGAAGGCCGGCACGTCGGGGTTGGCCTCGATGATTGCCGGCGTGCTCTTGAAGAGGAAGCCCGCCTTGCCAAAGCGAATCATCTTCAGGTCGTTGAAGCTGTCACCTGCAGCGATGATGTCATAGCCGATGGAGTTCAACGCGCGCACCGTCGAAAGCTTCGAGTCGGCAATGCGCATCTTGTAGCCTTCGATATGGCCGTCGGCGGCAACCTCCAGCGTGTTGCACATGAGCAGCGGGAAGCCAAGCTTCTCCATCAGCGGCGCGGCGAACTGTTCGAAAGTGTCGGAAATCACCACGACCGGCACCTGCTTGCGCAGCTCGTCGAGGAACTCGCGCGCACCCGGAAGCGGATCGATTCCCGCCACGACCTTCTGGATCTCATTCAGGCCCAGGCCATGCTCGTTGAGAATGTCCAGACGGTACTGCATCAGCTTGTTGTAATCGGGTTCGTCACGCGTGGTGCGGCGCAGCTCGGGAATGCCCGAAGCCTCCGCGAACGCAATCCAAATCTCCGGTACCAATACGCCTTCAAGGTCAAGGCAAACGATATTCATGAGTTAGCTCCTGTTCTGTCGTCTCACACGGGCATTATACGCACTCCCCCACGAGACGAATCCCGCGTCACCTCGAAGTAACATTTCGGGTTTGTGAGAGGATGTTACGGCTTACTTTGCTTCAAGCGGACGGAACGCGGCATCGCCGGCGATGACCTCAATCTGTCCACCGGTCAAATCGACAAGCGAGCGCTCGAGCACTTCCACCTCTTCCGCACGAACGCGCAGCTCAAGCGTGACATCGGCGGCAAAATCGCTTGAGAGAACCTGAATGCCCTGATCTTTCAGGAAACGCGCCGTCTTCTCGTAAAGGGGATACGGCACGCAGGCGACAAGATCGCGACACAAGGCGAAATGGACGATGCGCGCGGCAGCGAACGCCTCCTGGGTCGCGCGGGTATAAGCGCGCACCAAGCCGCCCGTTCCCAGCAGCGTTCCCCCAAAATACCTGGTCACAACACAGATGACATCACTGAGGTCCTGATGCTGAATAACCGACAGCACCGGGAGTCCCGCCGTTTTCTGGGGTTCGCCATCATCCGAATAGCGCACGCGATTCCCCGCACGCAGCACGTAGGCATACACGTTATGGCGCGCCATCGGGTTCTCCGCCCGAATGCGCGCGAGATGCGCAAGCGCCTCTTCCTCACTGGTCACATGATCAACCGAGGCGATGAAGCGGCTCTTTTTCTCTTCGTATTCGCCCTGTGCCGGGCCAGCTATGGTTTGGTAAGCGTCCATGCGCCCATGATAACGCACGCAAAGCGCGCGCCACGCGCGGGAGACGAACGAGAATCGCAAACGCCGCACGCAATGCGCGCGCCACGTGCGGGAGACGGACGAGAATCGCAAACGCCGCACGCATCGAACCTGCCGCGCGCGGGAGACGATACATACCGCAGGAGTGGAAGCGCACGCGCACAACGCCTCCATGTGCAAGGCAAGGTGACGCGGCTCGAGGCGACACTGGAGTATGATGGCTGCATGTTCGAAAAAGGATACATAGGCGTCTTCGATTCCGGCGTGGGCGGCATAAGCGTGCTCAAGCGCCTTGTGAAAGAAATGCCGCACGAGCGATTCATATATTTCGGCGACTCGGCAAACGCCCCCTACGGCGACAAGTCGCCCGAATGGGTGCGCGAGCGTTCGCGCAAGCTGGTGAGCGCGATGGTGGAAACCGGCGCAAAGGCCATCGTCATCGCCTGCAACACCGCCACAAGCGCTGCCGCCGCAACGCTGCGCGAAGAATTCTCGCAGCTGCCGATTATCGGCATCGAGCCGGCACTCAAGCCCGCAACCGAAGCGGCGCATCACGACCACATACTCGTGATGGCGACCAGCATCACCGTCAAGCTCGACAAGTTCCACAAGCTGGCGCGCCGTTACGGCTCGCATTCCAGCATCGCCACCGTCGCCTGCACGGGACTAGCGGACCTTATCGAAACCGGCGACTTCGAAAGCCCGGCGCTTCATGAACTGCTGGAGCAGCAGTTGGGCGCGTATCGGAACAAGGTTGATGGCGTCGTCCTCGGATGCACCCATTATCCCTTCGTTGCACAGCAGATTCGTGCGGTGCTGGGTGACGTGCCGCTCTACGACGGCGGCGCCGGCACCGCTCGCCAAGCCCGCCATCTGCTGGAAGAGGCGGCGGCTCTCGCACCGGCCTCGCAAAAAGGAAGCGTCATCTTCCGGTCGAGCAAAAACGACCCGACGCAAATCGAGCTCTACGAGCGCTTTTATCGCCTGCCGCTCAAGGATTAGGAAGACGCCAAAAGCCCCATCCGCGAGAGAACCGCCCATCCGGAAGTTGCTACTATTCGCCCCAGAAGTTGAAGCCGTCCACCCGAAGACTCGTCCATCAGGACGCGCAGACCAGACCCGCCCCCACGGGCAGAAAGCGAAAGGAACCGCCATGCTGCAGCAAATCGCCGATTTCGCCCCGAACGCGCAGGACCGCGAGCGCGCCTTGAAATGGCTCTCTTTCATCGAGTCCCACATCGAAGGCTGGCCCTTCGGCGGAGAAAACCACCTGAAATCCCACTGGTGCCGCGTGCTCATGCTCGCGCTGAAAATCGCCAATGAGGAGGGTCTGGGCGATGCCGACAAGGAAGCTCTGTGCGCCGCAGCCGCATTCCACGACACGCGCCGCCGCAACGCCTGGCCCGACAAGGGACACGGAGAACGCGCCGCGCAGTATTACCAGGACTTCTGCGAAACGCGCGGTCTGGATTTCGACCCCCGGGTTGCGCTTGTGATGACCTGGCATGATTACGATGATGCCGAGGGAATTGCCGCCCTCGCTGCTTGGGGGGCGGAGCATCCCGAAGCGGCGGCGAGCGACCGTATTCCACTATGCGACCTCTATCTCATCTTCAAGGATGCCGACGGTCTCGACCGCGTGCGGCTTCCCCTTGAGGGTTTCGACACGCGCTTCCTGCGACGTCCGTGCTCGCCGGCGCTCGTTCCCGCCGCGCGAGAGCTTTTCCAGACGAGTCAGGGTCCGGGCTCATCCGAAGCGGATGAGCCGGGCACACCGCATCCCTATCTGATTGTGGTAGACGTACAGAACGATTTTGTCGATGGCGCACTTGGCACTTCCGAAGCGCAGGCCGCCTTGCCCGCCATGGTCGCGAAGGTTCGCGATTTCCCCGGTCAGGTGATATTCACAAAGGACACGCACGATAGCCGTTACGACGAGACGCAGGAGGGACGTTTCCTGCCTGTGCCGCACTGTCTGGCGGGAACGCCGGGCTGGGAGCTCGCCGGCGAAATGGACGCCATCCAGCGCGAAGGCAACCTGCCGGTGTATTTGAAAGGCACCTTCGGCTCGACAGACCTCGCGCGCGACCTTGAAGCCGCCTATGCGCGAGGCAATGTGGAATCGGTCGAGCTCATCGGCCTGTGCACAGACATCTGCGTAATCAGCAACGCATCGCTCATAAAGGCCGCGATGCCGCAGCTGCCCGTTTACGTGGATGCCGCATGCTGCGCGGGCGTCACGCCCGAAAAGCACGAAGCGGCGCTTGAGGCCATGCGCAGTTGTCAGATTCAGGTGCGCTAAGGCGCGCGGACATCTCCTTCTGCGGCGCGTCACAACGCGCACCACTAACGCTTAAAGCGAGAAACCAGCAACCAAGATTCAGGGCGGGCGCCGGTGAAAGCCCCGCCCTGAAATCATGGAATTCATCTGCATCCACATAAGGCATGTTAGCGTGTGGACATTCGCGTTCCACGAGCCAAGGAGAGTTTTTATGCCCATCGACATGGGAAAGCATTTCACGTTCGCCGACCTGTTTCGATTCACGCTTCCCACCATTGGCATGATGCTCTTCATGTCGGCCTATGTCATGGTCGACGGATTCTTCGTTTCAAACTGGTGCGGATCGGTCGCTCTCGCCGCGGTGAACTTCGTCTACCCCATTCCCATGATCCTCGGCACCATCGGCTTCATGATGGGAACCGGCGGCAGCGCCATCGTCGCGAAAACGCGTGGCGAAGGCGACGATGACCGGGCGAACCGGGAGTTCTCGCTGCTCGTATACGCCGCCATCGTCGCGGGCGTCGTGTGCATTGCCTTGGGCGTCATCATTCTCCAGCCCATGCTTGCCGCCTTGGGAGCGCAAGGGGAAATGCTCGACGACTGCCTCGTCTACGGATATGTCCTCATCATCGGCCTGCCTGCAACCATTCTGCAGTACCTTTTCCAGGAGCTGCTCATCACCGCCGGCAAGCCCAACCTCGCCTTCGGCGTCACCTTCGCCGCCGGCATTGCGAACATCGTGCTCGACGCGGCCCTCATCGTGGGCCTGAACATGGGCGTGCTGGGCGCCGCCATCGGCACCATCGCGGGAGAGGCGATTGGCGGCATCATTCCGCTTGTCTACTTCGCGCGACCGAACAAGAGCTTCCTGCGCCTCGGACGCACCACACTCAACTGGCGCCTTCTGGGACATGCGGCGGTCAACGGCTCATCCGAAATGGTCTCGAACATCGCGATGTCGGTGGTCTCCATCGCCTACAACGTGCAGCTGCTTCGCTACATGGGCTCGGACGGCGTGGCCGCCTACGGCGTCATCATGTATGTCGGAATGGCCTTCGCCGCCATTTTCATGGGCTACATCATCGGATCGGCGCCGCTAATGAGCTATCAGTATGGCGCGAAGAACACCACGGAGATGCAAAGCCTCTTCCGCAAGAGCCTCGTCATCATCACGATATCCGCCCTTGTCATGTTTGGCGCAACGCGCGTGCTCGCCGCACCCTTGGCGCAAATCTTCGTCGGCTACGACCAGTCGCTTGTCGAGCTGACGACGCACGCCATGCTCGTCTATGCGCTTGCGGTGCTTCTGATGGGCTTCAACATGTACGGATCGGCGCTGTTCACGTCTTTGGGCAATGGCGTCGTTTCCGCCATCATCTCCTTCGTGCGCACGCTCATCTTCGAAGTGGGAGCGGTACTTCTCCTTCCCATCCTTGTGGGCGCTGAAGGCATCTGGTATTCCGTCTCGGTCGCTGAGCTTGCCGCCATCATCCTTACCGGCATCTTCACCATCTCGCTCGCGCCCACCTACGGCTATCTGCCAGGCAAAGAGCGCTAGCGCGCAAGCGGCACCTTTCCCAAAGTCAGACGGACCAGAACCGCCGCGCATAACGTGGATGTTCGCGAACTCAAGCGGCACGCGAGCGCACGAACGCCCTCCCCAAACTCGGGCGGCACTGCGACGGCGCGCATCACGCGAACGACATGCGCTTTCCCATTCCTTGACGGACACTTTCAACCGGCAGGTCTCTCCATCGATAGATTCCGCCATCTTTGCGGTAGAATACCGCGCTTGTTGACACACATATAAAAGGCGGGAGGGGCCATGGCGGATTTAGCGCAAGGCACATCAGGAAAAGGACGCGAGCAATTCGCCTCGCGTTTGGGATTCATCCTCATATCGGCAGGATGCGCCATCGGATTGGGAAACATCTGGCGCTTCCCCTACATCACCGGAGAGTACGGCGGTGCGGCATTCGTCGTCATCTACCTGGTCTTCCTCGTTATTCTGGGTCTGCCCGTTCTCGTTATGGAATTCTCCGTGGGCCGCGCGAGCCAGAAGTCGACCGCGCTTGCCTTTGGCGTTCTGAAACCTGAGCGCAAGTGGGGCTGGATGGGCTGGTGGGCCTTCATCGGCTGCCTCGTGCTCATGATGTTCTACACCACCGTATGCGGCTGGTTCCTCGACTACATCTCGAAGATGGCTTCCGGCGCCTTCGTCGGTCTCGATGCCGAAGGCACGGCTGCCGTGTTCTCGGACATGCTGGCGAACCCGGGCGAGCTCATCTTCTGGATGCTTGCCACGATCTTCCTGGGATTCCTCGTCTGCGGCCTGGGCCTTCAGAAGGGCGTCGAGCGCATCACCAAGGTGATGATGGCATGCCTGCTCATTCTTCTTGTCATCCTCGTCATCCGCTCGGTCACGCTGCCGGGCGCTGAAGCGGGTCTCGCCTTCTACCTGCTCCCCGATTTCGGAGCGCTCTTCCAAGGCGATACGCCAGCCGCGCAATGGGGTCATTTTGGCGAAGCGGTATACGCCGCAATGGGCCAGGCCTTCTTCACGCTTTCGCTCGGCATCGGCGCGATGGAGATCTTCGGCAGCTACATCGGCAAGGAGCGCTCGCTCACCGGTGAGGCGCTGCGCGTCTGTGGCCTCGACACCTTCGTCGCCATCATGGCGGGCCTCATCATCTTCCCCGCTTGCATGTCCTTCGGCACCGACGCCGGACAAGGACCGGCGCTCGTGTTCGTCACGCTGCCGGGCGTATTCGAGCAGATGCCTTTGGGTCAGCTGTGGGGCGCCCTCTTCTTCCTGTTCATGAGCTTCGCCGCGCTTTCGACGATCATCGCGGTGTTCGAAAACCTCATCGCATGGAGCATGGAGAAATGGGGCATGCAGCGTCGCCGCAGCGTCCTGTGGATGGCGCTTCTCGTGACCGTCCTCTCGCTCCCCTGCGCGCTCGGATTCAACGTCTGGTCCGGCGTTCAGATTCCCGGCATCGGCGACATCCAGTCGATCGAGGACTTCATCGTCTCGAACAACATGCTGCCGCTCGGCTCGCTGTTCTTCGTCCTCTTCTGCACGCGGAAGCGCGGATGGGGTTGGAAGAATTTCCTTGCCGAGGCCGACGCGGGCGAAGGCACAAAGTTCCCCGCGAAGGCGCGCCTCTGGGTCACCTGGGGCATTCCCGTCCTTGTCATAATCATCCTCATCATGGGTTATGTCCCGAAGATCGCCTTCTGGTTGGGTCTTTCCTAGCGCATAGCCGCACGGCATAGCCCGCGACATTTCGCGTTAACGACAGCGTCCCCGCGCTTCATGCGCAGGGACGCTTTCTTGTTGGTCTCCATTTGAAGAATCTCGCTCGATGCCTGGACCGGCGGCACAGATGGGCAGCCTTTCGCTTCGCGGACGTCCGCCTTGCCTCGCTTTGAATGCAGCAGGACGCACCTGGCGTTAGCGCATGGCAGCCCGCAACGTGGCCGCCCGCGCACGACAAGCCAGCCGGCTGCTCGCCCGCAACGGGGCGCACCCGGCTCCTAGCGCGCGGCCGCCTTCACCACATGGGTCGCGAGAACGGCGGTCGTGATTGCGCCGATGCCACCCGGCACCGGAGACACCGCTGCGACAACCGGCTCAACCTCGTCGAAAGCCACGTCGCCCACAAGCTTGCCCGCTTCGGCATCCCAATTGGTGCCCACGTCCAGCACCACCTGGTCGGGACGTACGCATGACGCATCGATCATCCCCCGGCTTCCCGCAGCGGCCACCACAATATCCGCCTTGCGGCATATGTCCGCGAGCGCGCGCGTCTTGGTGTGGCAAACCGTCACCGTCGCGTTCAGGTTCAGCAGCATCGCCGCCACCGGCTTGCCGATAACAAGGGAACGGCCGACAACCACCGCGTTCTTCCCCGCGACATCCACGTCGTAGTAGTCGAGCATTCGCAGGCAGGCCTCGGCCGTGCAGGGCGGAAAGCCGCTGGTCTTCTTCGCCATCAGGGCGTAAATCGACACCGGCGTGATGCCGTCGACATCCTTGCTCGCGGCGAGTGCCTCGCACGCCGCCTGCTCGTCAAGCGTCTTCGGCAGAGGGCGCAGCATCAGGCAGCCGTGAATACCCTCATCGGCATTGATGCCGGCAATCGCGTCCATGACCTCTTCCTGCGTGCAGCTCTCGGGCAGGGTGACCTTGCGTACCGCAATGCCCATCGTCGCCATGCGGCGCTCGGTCGCACGCTCATACGAAACGCTTTCGCTTTGCTCGCCCACGCGAAGCACCGCAAGCGTAGGGGCGATACCCTGCGCCTTCAGGGTCTCAACCCGCTCTGTCAGCTTTTCGACCAGCGCATCGGCAACCGGCTTGCCCTTCAACACCTTCGCCATTCTTTATCCTCCTTATCAGCGGCGCCTGGCACCGCAAAAATTTCTCATAACAGGTCGGATGCCTGTTCAATGCACATGTCCGCTCATCTCAAACGGCGCTTTCATAGCAAAGCGTATGCCCGCTCGATGACCGCCTCGTTTTTCGCCACAAGAAAGCAATGATGTGCTTTCGCATTCCGTTCGAAATCAGCGGGAATCGTGCGCGCCGTAATCACGCGAGCGACCAGGCCTTCTTCCGCAAGCGCCGACTCATCAAGCTTGAATCGCCGCAAATTGCAGGAGAACACGATGAGTCCCTCGTCATCCAAAATGGCACCCACCCGCCGCAAAAGACCGACATGGTCGCGCTGGACATCGAAGGTCGCGGCACTTTTCGAATTCGAATTGGAGAAGGTCGGCGGATCGCAGAAAACAAGGTCGTAGCGGCCCTTCTCATAAGCCGCCTGATCGAGCCAGTGCTTCACGTCCGCGCGAATGAAGCGGTGGGACGCGCCGGAAAAGCCGTTCATCCGCATATTGCGCTGCGCCCAATCGAGATAGGTTTGCGAAAGGTCCACCGTCGTTGTCGTGGCCGCGCCACCACCCGCCGCGTGCACCGTCGCGCTTCCCGTGTAGGCGAACAGATTCAAGAAGCACTTTCCCGAAGCAAGGCACCCAACATACGCGCGGGTGTCGCGATGGTCGAGGAACAAGCCCGTATCGAGGCGGCCATTCAGGTCGATCTCAAAACGATAGCCGCCCTCCTGCGTGTAGGCGATATGCGGCTGGCTTTGCGCCTCGCGATATTGTCCGCCACCCTTCGCATGGCGGCGCACCTTGCAAAACACCTGATCGGGCGTCATATCGAGAATCGCCGGCGCGAGAGAGCGCGCATCGGCAAAGCGCCGCATCGCACGGTCGGCATCAACCGAAGACGGCGCCTGATATTCGACAATGCGCAAAAGTCGCGTCGGCGTGTCGGGAGAAGGGTCCTCGTACAGGTCAATCGACACCGCGTAATCAGGCAGGTCGGCATCGTAGATACGGAAACACGACACACCCGCACGACGCGCCCACTTCATGCGTGCCTTCGCGACCTTGCGCAAACGGGCGGCAAACTGCTCGCTGTTCTTCTCGTACACGGGCACGGTGCGCGATTCGCCGGAAAGGGACACCACGTCCAAAGGCTGTCGCGCATCGGCCGCATAAACGCGCATGGTCATCTCGACCGCGCCCATGCGGCAATCGAGGCTGCGATCCGGAGCCAATCCCATCACGTCGTCGATCGACGCATCGGGAGTCAAGACCGCGATATTCCAGCCCCAGCCGATGTTCTCCTGCGCATGCGCCAGCTCATTCGCAAGCGCGGCGCACTTTTCCGCCTGGTCAGCTGCGGGTTGCTTTCCACCCGCCGGCTTATGGTCGAAAGCGTTTCGGTCGCGCGCCTTCCGCCCATCCGTTCTCCGGGCGGCTTGCCCGCGGTCGTCGGATTTCCGGTCGGGCGCTTTTCCCACCGGCAGGCAGGTTGCCATAAGCCCCAACGTAAGGGCGCCTTGCGCGGAGGCGGCTTTGCCTTGAGCACCGGCTTGGGCTTTGCTGTTCACGCGTTCGCCCACGTCCACAAACCCGTCCTTGCCGCTCGCACGCTTCGCCGCCGCGGCCTTGGCGCGGTTGCCCATCGCCTCCGTCACCGACGCCGCCGGCGCCGCGAAAAACGAGATGGCATCAGCCACACCCGCCCGCTGGGCGTTTGCGCGAGCGAAATCCACCGCGCGCGAGCTGCGATTCCCCGCGATAATGCGACCAGCGCCCAAAGCGGCCTTCCCCGCTGCGGCACGTTCTTCCGCCTCATGATGAAGCGCATCCCACAAATCCTTATCGTGACGCGCCCATCCTTCGAAGCCCCAGTGCTCGCGCTGCAAGCCGGGAGCAACGTCGCACGCCATCAGGGCTGCCTCTATCGCCAGGATGCCATTTCCGCACCAAGGGTCGACAAATGCCGCACCCCTGCGGGAAAGCCTGTCCCAGCCGGCAGCAATCAGCAGGCCGGCCGCAAGCGTCTCCTTTGAAGCCGCGGCCGTATGCGAATCCTCGTTGCGATAGCCGCGGTCATCCAAAGGCGCGCCGGAAAGATTCAGATACAAAGTGGCGCGTTCCGCATGAATCGCGACGTCCACGCGGAAATCGGCATGGGCGACATCAACATCGGGACGCCATCCCATCTTGTCGCGCAGCCGGTCGCAAAGCGCGTCCTTCACCACCAGCGAGCTGAAATGCGTGTTGCGCAGATTCGCGTTTTCGCCGTGCGCGTGAATGGCGATACGGGCCTGCGTGCGCACATGCTCTTCCCACGGGAAAGCGTATGCGCCCGCGAACAGGCCTTCAGCATCATACGCATCGATACGGGCCAGCACCAGCTGGATCCGCGTCGCGCACCGTGACCACAGGCAGACGCGATACGCATCCTTCAAGCTGCCAACAAACGACACGCCGCCCTTAAGCGGGCGCACCTGATGCACCCGCAGCGCCTTCAGCTCTTGAGCGAGTGTGCTCTCAAGCCCGCCGACGCAACGCGCGAAAAATTCGCCCTTCCACTCTTCCAATTCGCCCTCTTGCGTTCTCATTCAGTCGGTCATTCCCGCTCGGATGCCAGGCTAGGCAAGAGCACCCAGCGGATCCCACGGTGCGAGAACGATGGGTTCGCCCTCGTCATAGGCTTTGCGCTGTTCATCGCTCAGATATTTGCGGTCCACAACGACCTGATACACGTACTCGTCGAACCAGCTGTCGGCAATGCTGTCGAAGCCGTTCTTGCCGTGGTCCTTGCCCCAGCTGTTCTCGACCTTCCACAGGGTCGGCTTGCCGTCGGCGTCAAGATTCACGCCTTCGAGCACCATCGCGTGCGTCATGCACGATTCGCCATAGTCGAGCCGCTGCGCTTTGTTGAAGCCCGCCTCAACCTCGAAGCCAAAAAGCGAGTCGACATCAAGGGCGTCGAGGTCCATGATGCCCTCTTCCGCCAGATAGGACTGGTCGACATCGCAACCGAACCACACCGGCAGACCGTCCTTCAGCTGGGCGATCGCCATGCGACGCAGCTCATCGGGCGGAAGGTTCAGGTAGCGCACGCCACCCGCCTCGATGACATTTCCCAGCTTGTCGACGGTGTAGACGCGTCCATAGGGCTTGTCGGCCGTCGGCGCGGAAATCACCGACACGTAATCATCGATTGCCAGGTCGACCGCTTCGGCGAAGAACTCCTGCGGCGTGAAAGAGCCCTGCAGCACAAGCTTGTCCTCGTCATTGCGCAGACGCACGTCAAAGCGCTCGGGCGGCTGGCCCAGGCAGATGGTCAGCAGCGTCTGGACATTGTCCATGTAGCCCGCTTTCATCTCGCGCAGCGCATCCGCATCGGCACCGCCAGCTGCCGCCTCGCGCATCGCGCAGGCGCATTTGCGCAGGTAGCGCGTCAGGTACTTGTCCATGCTGCCGGTATTCTTGCTGTTCGCGGTTTCGGGCATGGCCTCCTTGGGCACCACGCCGTACTTCTTCACGAGCGCGGCGAACATATCCCACTGGCCACCGTCGCCCACCGGGTCCATCATAAGGAAGGAGACCATGCGGCCGTCGGTCGGCTCATCGACCGTGGCGATGACGTTCTCGAAGAACCAGTTGCTCTTCTCGAGCTTGTCCCAGTACAGCGGGTACGCCTGCGAAAGCTCAAACTCCTTCACGTCGTACTTGCGCATCACCCGCATGCGCATGGTGTTGAGAGCGGCGAACATCCAGCACCGACCCGAGCGCTGCTGGTCGGTCCGGGCGCCCTGCTTCACCTCGATGTCGAAAGTCGTGGTGTTAAGAGCGGCGGCTTCCGGCACACGGGCAACTGAACGCACCCCCTTCGCCGTAACGGCGTTCTTCGCCACCAGGTTTGCACGCTCTGTCGCAAAAGCGGCGTTGCGCCGCGCGATATCCGCAAATGTCAGGCTTCTTGCATCGTTCATAAATGCCCCTTTCTTATCCCGGCTATGATAGCCCACGAACGGGGGATTCCGCATGCCGCTCTGGCATGCGCACAGATTCCTGCCAGCCTGTCACGGGAATGGGTGAAGCGTCTCCTATTTGAAAGGCTTCATGTGATGCAGCGCGAGAATCGCGATGAAGATGGCGATCACCGCAAGCGCGAGCGGGAAAAGCGGCGTGGCTATCAGCGGAAGCTGACTCACGTTCATCCCGTAGAAGCTGAAGACGATGGTGGGAATGGCGAGCACGATCGCGACCATCGTGAGCGTACGCATGACGATGTTCATGTTGTTCGCGATGACGTTGCCGTAGGTGTCCATCGTGCCATTCAAAATGTTCGCGTAAATCGTGCACATCTCCATGGCCTGACGGATCTCGATGAAAACGTCTTCCAGCAGGTCCTTGTCGTCCTCGTAGAGTTTCAGGGCGCGACCGGAATTGATGCGGATCAGCGTCGATTCGTCACCCTTGAGCGATGAGGAGAAGTAAACGAGTGACTTCTCCAAGCCGAGCATCTTGATGAGGTCCTCGTTTGAAAGTGACTTCTGCAAGGCCTTTTCATTCTTAATGAACTGGCGGTTGATGTTGCGCAGGTACAACAGGTAGCGCTGAGCCACGCGCAGGAATATGCCCAGCAGAAGGCGGGTGCGCTGATGCGTGTTCATATGGTAGATGTAGCGCTGCGTGAAGTCCGTCACCGTGGGATTCTCGCGCAGGGAGATGGTCACGATGAGGTCGTGCTCGGGAATGATGAGGACCGCAAGCGGGTGCGTGTCGTACTGGGTCATCGTGGGGTCTTCAGCCTCACGCTCATCCTCCACGAACGGGCAGTCAACAATGACAAGCGTCTGATGCGTGTCATCGTCGAAGTCCACGTGGCTGCTCTCTTCATCGTCGAGCGCGCTGCGCACGAATTCGGGCACGACACCCAAACGGTCGATCAGCATATCCTGCTCTTCGGTGGTGGGAGCGACGATATTCACCCAAGCGCCAGGCTGCGGATCCGGAATCTGGCGCGTCGTCCCCTCTGCATCGGTAAGGAAGCATTCGATCATGACACCGCCCTTTCATCTGGAAGATTTCGCCCGCCCGGGCTTGCATATCGCCGTTTTTCACAGCCTTTCGAGTTTATATCAGCCATTACCCCCTGTGAAGCTGAAAACCCCGAAAGGCAAAACCCTGTCCCCTTGTTTGCCAACTCTTGACAAACGAAATCACATAAAAGGGCGCCACTGGGAAAGCTCTCGGGTATGATTATGGTTTCAAGCAATATCAGAGGTCGGGGGCAATTATGATCAAGTCACTTATCCTTGTGCGTCACGCGAAAACCGAAGAGCGCTCGCCCGAAATTGAAGATCACGAGCGTCAGCTCACCTCGGCGGGCATTCGCTCGGCAAAGGCGGCGATTCCGCGCGCTTTCGCGCTGGTCGAGCATCCTGAGGAGCACCATATCTGGTCGAGCCCCGCTGTTCGCGCACGTCAGACGGCTGAAATCGTTGCGGATGCGATGGGCCTTTCGGAGATCGAAGAGGTTCCCGCTCTCTACAGCGACGAGGTGATGGCGGTTCGCCAAATGCTCGATGAGGAAAAGGGCAATCTCGTGATTGTGGGTCACAATCCCTTTCTGGAAGAGCTTTCGGGCACGCTCACCCCTGCGCATCTGAAGTTCGGGAAATGCGCTGCCGCCTGTTATGTCTTCCCGAAAGGCGATTTGCAGTCCGCCGAGCTCTCCTGGTTCGTCCAAGGTCCCGATTCATCGCGCTGGGAAACGCTTGTCGACATGGAAGCGGCGCTTTCGAAGGCGGGACGCCGAGTCTCGAGTGCCACCTGGGCGTTTTTCGACGACCCGAAGAACCCCGACTACCTGCGCGAGGTGCGGGCGGCGCTGCGCGATTGTCTCACGATTCTCGATTTCGCCCAGCCGTGGCTCAAGGCGAAAAGCTTCAATCGCATGCATGACGCCTTCGCGTCTTTCTACGACGACACCTCCGAGCTGCGTTCGCTCGCCATTCCCAGCCGAACGGCGGAACAGTACCGCGCCATTCCCTTTGTCACGCCCGAAGCGCAACGCATGTACGACCGTCTGCGCGTGATGGAGGCGACGCGCAATCGCACCATCGTGAAGCTGCAGACGCCGGCACGGCAGAAGGCGTTCCATACGGCGATTCAGAGCCTGCGCGATCCCGCGTGGAAAAACGCAGTCGAGGCCGATGGCGTGGAGAAGGCGGAACTGAAGCGCCGCTTCAAGAAGGAGAAGCGCGCCGCAAAGCAACAGCGTCTTGAGTTCGAGGCCCTGCCCGAATCCGATAGGAAGAGTGACGCGGAGCGCAAGATCAAGAAGAGCGAAGAGCGCGTCGCGTTTCTCGCCAGCTGCCTCCCCTGTCTCTTTGGTCAAAACGTGATTGAAGAGACCCTGGAAGAGGATAGCGAATAGGCTGGTTGGAGCTTGAGGCTCGCGGCACTCACCCGGTCACAGCGCCGGCTGAGTCGCCTGGCGCTCATCCGGTCGCGGCACAGGCCGAATCGCCCGGCGCTCGCCCGGTTGCGGCATCAACAGAAAACGACACGCATACACAAAGGGACGGCATATACACATGCCGTCCCTTTTCTCTTTCACGCTTTCCTTATGCTAGTAGGCCCACGGGTCGGAAAGGTCGACGCCTTGGGCAATAAGCCAGGTGTCGCGCGCAATCTCGGCCTCTTCGTCGGTGGGAATGACAAGCACCCGCACCGATGCGCGGTCGGTGGAAATAAGCCGCTCGCCCCGCTCATCCGAAAGGTTGCGCGCCTCATCGATCTCGATGCCGAAAGGCTCAAGACCGCGGAAAATAAGCCGGCGCGCATAGGCGTCATTTTCGCCCACACCCGCGGTGCACACGATGCAATCCACACCCGCAAGCTCAAAGGCGTAGGCACCCACAAGGCGACGAATGGATGTCAGGAAAATGTCGTAGGCAAGTTCCGCCTGCTGGTCGCCGTAGCGGATGACCTCTTTCAGGTCGCGCAAGTCGCTCGATGTGCCCGAAACGCCATAGAAGCCCGACTCCTTATTCAGGATGTGATCCATCTGCGCGGGCGTGAGGTTCTCCTTCTCCATGATGGCGGTGATGATTGCAGGGTCGACCGAACCCGAGCGCGTGCCCATCATCAGGCCGTCAAGGGGCGTATACCCCATCGAGGTATCCATGCTGTAGCCGTGATCGATCGCGGTAATGGACGCGCCAGCGCCCAGATGGCAGGTGATCATCTTCAGCGAGCGCAGGTCCTCGCCCAAAAACTCCGCCGCGCGGCGCGACACATATTTATGCGAAATGCCATGGAAGCCGAACTTGCGGATACCATACTTCTCGTAGTAGCGGTACGGAATGGGATAGATGAAAGTTCGGCGCGGCATGGTCTGGTGAAATGCGGTATCGAAAGCCGCGACCTGCAATGCCCCCGGGAACACCTTCGTGCACTTGTGAATGACCTGAAGCGCGAAGGGGTTGTGAAGGGGTGCAAGGTTCGCATAACGCTCGATGACCTCAATCGCCTTCTTGTCGATGCGCGTCGAACTGCTGTAGACATCGCCACCATGCGCGATGCGGTGCCCCACCGCATCCACCTCGGAAAGGCTGGACAGCGGGCTGTCAACATCGTCGACAAGCTGATGCAAGACCAGGTCAAGCGCATGCGTCATATCAGGCGCCTCGACCGTCTCGAATCGGCGCACAGGCGCGCCGGTCATGATGAGATGGGCGTTTTCGGTGCCGATATTCTCGACGACGCCCTTGCAAAGCGACTTGCCCTCAGGAAGGGCGCGGGCGCCGAGCGCCGCCACCACTTCGGCGGCTTCGAAAAGCTTGAATTTCAGCGAGCTTGAACCCGCATTGAACACGAGGATTTTCATTTAGAACACCCGCCTCTCCAGAAGCTCGCGATGACGCTTCTCGATGGCGGCAATGCACTCATCGAGGTCGGCGCGGTCGGTCGGCTTCGAGAGATAGTACAGCGGCTTAATGCCAAACGCCTGCGGATTGAAATCGGAATAGGCGCTCATGAGAATGAGAATCGGCTGAACGCGCATCTTCGGCAAGGCGTCACGCAGCAAGGTCGATTGCGAATCGGCAATGTCCCAGTCGAGAAAGAGCACGTCAATACCGCCGCGGAGCAGCTTTGCAACCGTTTCGGGAAAACTCACAGCCTCGGAAACAACTTTCACGCGACCGGTGTCTTCCAGCTGATGGCGCAACTCAACGCGCGCGGGTGCCTCGTCATCTGCAATCAAGGCTTCGAAAATCATGACGTCCCTCCTCTGGTAGAGATTGCCATTCTACACGAGGGCGCAAGGATGGGGCGCATATGCCCCGATTTAACGCCGAATACGCAGCTTGCACAGGTAGATGCCACATTTTCGGTTTGCGTGCGACCCTGAAAAACAAGCGCCGCCGGCTTTCCGCCAGCGGCACCGTTGCCGGCGTCTTTAGCGCCGGGATTTCGCCCCATTTGGCGAAGACAGCAAGGACTAGCGAATGCTCGCCTCGTAGCCAGCCTCGACAACAGCCGCGACAAGCGCCTCATCGGAAACGCCTTCTGCCGCATCCACAACGGCCTTCGCCTCATCGAGGCTCACGCGCACATTCGTCACGCCCTCAATGGCGGCAAGCGCATCCGTCACATGCCCCACGCAGTGCTGGCACATCATGCCCTTCACGTCTATCGTCTTTTCCATCATGCATCTCCTTCTGATTTCAAGCCGCCAGCAGCGGCCACTTTCCGCTTTTTCCCTTGCGTGACCAGAAACTCACGTCGCGGCGTGTTGCCGCCCCTACAAGTGAGTGGAAGCTCGTGCGGCGGCAAGCCATCTTCCCCGCAGCAGCCGGAAACTCACGTGACAGGTTGCCCCCGCAAGCAAGCAGCCTATTTCGCCACGCGCTTGATAAGCTCCATCGCCTCGTCAACAATCTCGTCGTTGCCCGCGCGAATCTCCTCGACCACACAGGTTTCCAGATGATTCTGCAACACGATCCGCTCGATGCTCTGAATGGCCCGGCGTGTCGCGGAAAGCTGAATGAGTACGTCGCCGCAATAGCGATTGTCCTCAACCATCTGCTTGATGCCATTCAGCTGGCCAATCGCGCGATTGAGACGCCGCTGCAAATCGGTCTGCAGCTCATCGGAACGCGGCGTGTTCTTCTGCTTCGCGCAATGGGGGCATTCGTGCGTTTCAGCCATTTGGCATCATCTCCTCAGTTGCGGCATCACTATACCCCTGAGGGGTATAGTGGTCAACATGCCCCTCACAACCCGCTGCTCCCGCGGGGCTATCCCCGCGTGAACCCCATGGAGACCGGAGCATCCCGCGCCCGTCCACCCCGCCGCGTGATAGCCTGCAATTCCGAAACCTGAACGAGAGGAGCAATAATGCTTCGAACCCTGAAAAGAGCGGTCCTCTGCATCGTCATCGCGATCGCGATCATCGTGGCGGGCGGCTGGTACGTGCTCACGCAAACCGACCTGGTGCAAACCCAGGCAACCAACGCGATTCTGAACAGCGGCGTAGTGAACAGCCAGATAGAAAACGCCATTCGTTCGCATGAAAGCGCCATCGCCGAGCAGCTCGGCATAAGCACCGAGCAGGTCGACGCCATTGTGGACGATCTCGATATTTCGGACTGGCAGGCAGTCGAAAAACCGTCCGGCCTTACCGAGTCGGACAATCTTTCCTTTGACTACGAAGGCATGTCGGTGGACGCCACGCTCTATGACGACTCCGAGTATGTCACCGTCAATGTCGATGGACAGGAAGCGACGCTTCAGGTTCCCGAATCGGCCCAGAAATACCTGAGTCTGATCAGCGTTCTGAATTAGCAATCGCCATCAAGCGAACGAAACCCCGTCCGGCCGAGCCGGGCGGGGTTTCTCTTGCCCTTGAGGGGCTTTTACGCGCTATCGGAGCTTCGGTTGTCGAGGTCCTTGCGCATGGCGCTTACGCAAAACGTTTCGTCTTTACGAAGCCAGTTCGCGCTGCTTCTTCTGAATCGCCTTGATCTCCTCGATGATCTTCGGGATGACGTCGTGCACGTCGCCGACAATTCCCACATCAGCCGCGTCGAAGATAGGCGCGCGCGGGTCCTTGTTGATGGCGATGATGTACTTGGCGTCCTTCATGCCAGCCAGATGCTGGATAGCACCCGAAATGCCGCACGCGAAGTAAATGTCGGGCTTCACGGTCACGCCCGTCTGGCCGACCTGGTAGTTCGAGGAAATCCAGCCGGCGTCCACCGCGCCACGCGAAGCGCCAATAGTGCTCTGCGTGAACAGGCTTGCAAGCTGGCGCAGCATCGAGAAGCCCTCGACGCCTTCCATTCCCAGACCACCAGAAACGATGACCTTCGCCTCGGTCAGCGGAATCTCGGTGGAAGCCTTGCGGTCCTGCTTCAGGACCTTGATACGCATCGCGGCATCGGTCACGTTCACTGCCAGCGGCACAACTTCACCGGTACGCGTGGTATCGGCCTTCGGCTTGTCCATCACGCCGGGGCGCACGGTCGCCATCTGCGGACGGTTGTCCTTGCAGACGATGCGCGCCATCAGCTTGCCGCCGAATGCGGGACGCGTCTGGATGAGATTGCCGTCGTCGCCGATGGAAAGCTGCGTGCAGTCGGCGGTCAGGCCCGTCTCGAGCATCGCTGCCACGGTCGGCGCGAGATCGCGGCCGTTGTGCGTGGCGCCCATCAGCACGATCTCGGGCTTATGCTTGCTGATAGCATCGTGCATGACAATCGAGTAAGCATCAGATGTGTACTTCTCCAGCTTGGGATTGTCGGCAAGGTAGACCTTGTCGGCGCCCAGGGTGAACAGCTCGTCAGCAAGCTGTCCCACTTCCGAGCCAATCAGCACGGCGGCGAGTTCAACACCGCGTGCGTCTGCCAGTTTGCGGCCTTCCCCCAGAAGCTCGCCCGCCACGCTCAAAAGCGCGCCGTCGTGCTGTTCGGTGAAAACCCACACTCCTTTGTAATCGCTCAACTCCATGGATATCAAACCTCCTTTTGAGGGCACATGTCCCAAGCGCTACTTGATAAGGTGCTTTTCGTCGAGTTTCTCGACCAGCTTCTGCGCCGCAGCCGCCGGCGTGCCTTCCAGCACCTCGCAGGCGCCGCGCGGGCCTTCGGTGAAGGTCTGCACCACGCGCGTGGGGGAAGCCTTCAGGCCAAGCTCTTCGGGCTTGAGGTCGATGTCCTCGTGATCCCACACCGTGATCTCCTTCTCGGGATTCTCGAAGGAGTCGACGATGTTGTACATCGTCATGTAGCGCGGGGTGTTCAGCTCTTTCGTGACCGTGAGCAGGCAGGGCATGTTCACTTCCAGCTCCTCGGTGCCATCGTCGAGCTTGCGGGTCACATAGGCCTTGCCATCGCGAACCTCAAGACCGCACACCGCGGAGACCGAAGGAATGCCCAGACGGCGGGCGATTTCAGGGCCAACCTGAGCCGTGTCGCCGTCAATCGCCTGATGGCCGCACAGGACGAGGTCGAACTCGCCCAGCTTCTTGATGCCAGCCGCCAGCGTGCGGGAGCACACGAGCGTGTCGGCACCGCCGAAGAAGCGGTCGGAAAGCAGGATCGCGCGATCGGCGCCCATGCCCAGAAGCTCGTGAAGCTTAATCTTCGCGGCATCGGGACCCATCGTCAGGGTGGTCACCGTCGATCCGGGAATCTCGTCACGCAGCTCGAGAGCGGCCTCGAGAGCGTTCGTGTCATCGGGGTTGATAATGCTCGGCACGCCCTTACGCTGCAAGACACCGGTTTCGGGATCGGTCTTCACTTCCGTCGTATCGGGAACGCGCTTCGCCGTGCAAATTATCTTCATGATGCGTCGTCCTTTCGCCTAGTGCTTGTTCCGGATAAGGTCGTTCGAGATAACGATCTTCTGGACCTCGGTCGTGCCCTCGAAGATGCCGAAGATGCGGGCGTCGCGGTAAAGGCGCTCCACCACGTACTCCTTGAAGTAGCCGTAGCCACCGAAGATCTGGACAGCGCGGTCGACGATCCACTTGCAGGTCTCGGCGCCGTAGTACTTGCACATGGACGCTTCGGTGTTGCAGGGAATCTTCGCGTCTTTCAGCGTCGCGGTGTCGTACACCATCAGCTCGAGCGCATGCAGGCGCGTGGCCATTTCGGCGAGCATGAAGCTGATGCCCTGATGCTTGGCGATCGGCTTGCCCATCGACTTGCGCACCTTCGCGTAAGCGAGTGCCTCGTCGAAAGCGCGGCGAGCGCAGCCGAGGGACTGGGCGGCAACCGAAAGGCGGCCAAGGTCGAGGGTGGACATTGCGATCTCGAAGCCCTTGTTGAGCTTGCCGAGCATGTCCTCCTTCGGGACGCGCACATTCTTCAGAATGACGTCGGTGGTGTGGCATCCGGTGATGCCCATCTTGCTCTCGGGCTTGCCGAGGGAAACGCCCGGTGCGTGCATGTCGACAACGAAGCACGAAATGCCATGCGTGCGGGCATCAGGGTCGGTCTTCGCGAAGGTGATGGCGATATCGGCGTACGGTGCGCCGGTGATCATGGTCTTGTGACCATTGAGCACGTAGTAGTCGCCGTCCTCCACCGCGGTGGTGGAAATGGCCGCCGCGTCAGAACCGGCATCCGGCTCGGTCAAAGCGAAGGCGATAACCATGTCGCCCTTGGCTACCGGCGTGAGGTACTTCTTCTTCTGCTCGGGATTCGTGTAGTTCAAAAGGCCGCCGCCCGTCAGCATGTTCGGCATCGTGAAATAGAGCGTGATGCCCACGTGCTGATAAGCGATTTCCTGAATCACCTGCGTGTACGACACAGTGTCCGCCTCGACACCGCCGAATTTGCGCGGGGTCTTGATGCCGAAGATGCCGATGTCGGCCATCTTGCGACGCAGTTCTGGGGGCAGCTGCGAGGTCTCCTCGAGATTGTTGATCACCTCGTCAGTGAGCTCACGCTGGGCGAAGTCATGCGCCAGTTTCTTGAATAACTGTTGCTGATCCGTTAGCTGCATGGTGCCTACCTCTTTCCGTCGTTTTCCTGAGCGGATGTCATCGCCCGCCAGGAAGCCTTGGGAAGGTGCCTTTTTCCCGAAAAGCCCCTGCGTTTGCGCAACACCCTACTACCTACAACGCTCATGCAATACCCAAATATGGATATCTGTGTACCGCAATCTGATTTTATGGTGAACCATGAAAGCGAAAGAACCATCAACCGCCGAAATGCCCGTTATTTCCGGCGAACGAGATTTAACGTGCCGTTAATCTTTCAGGAGCCGCCGTTCACGGCGAAAGCGAATTTTTGCACGGGCTTTGCGGGCGGAAAAGAACGCGATCCGACCCCCACAGGAAATGTGAGGCCATACGACACATCGATAAGAATGACTAATAAGCCCATGTCAGACGTTTGTTGCATTTTGTCGTAAAAGAAAACGAGACGGGACGGCGCGCGAAATTGACCCGAAAGGTGCGACGGCGGCTCGCGCTTCCACGCAGCCGCCGCCGAAACAAACGTCTTCACTTTTCGCACACGCTTTACGGGAACGGTACGC
>CAVFFT010000060.1:0-14529 GCA_963621885.1 bacterium | reverse complement strand
GCGTTTGGCGGTTGCGGGAGGCTCAGCGGACAGGCTGCGTTTGCCGGTTGCCGTGGGAACGGCGGCCGCAGCCGCGGGATCAGCCGCCGCGGCAACAGCAGCCCGTCCTGCAATGGTGCCGCTCGTCCAGGCCCAATGGAGGTTGTAACCACCACACGGACCGTCAACGTCCAGCGCCTCGCCCGTCACATGCAGATGCACATGCCGGCGCAATTCCATCGTGCGCGCATCCACTTCGCCCACATCAAGGCCACCCTGCGTGACCTGCGCCTTCTTTTCCTCAAAACCCATCACGGGAAGACGGAAAGCCTTAAGCCCCCGCGCAATCAGGTCAAGACGGGAAGCATCCGGCCTATCGCCGCTGCGAAGCCCCGCCTGGCGGGCAATGGCGCGGGCCAGCTGTGGCAACACCATGCCGGCAAGCAGGCTTTCCAGGTCACGTTGCGGGAACCGCTGCGAACGTGCCCGCAGCTCAGTCACCAGATTCTCTTCCGTCCAATGGGGCAGGAAATCAAGGGAAAGCGTGTCGCCCTTCTGCGCGAAACGCGAAAGGTTGAATGCCGCAATGCCCGAAACCACCGCCGCGCGGAACTGCACTTCCCCTTGCTCGTGACAAAGCGGCTTGCCCTCTCGCACGAGCGAAAGGACGGCACGGGCACGGATGCCGTCAAGACCCCGCACCGCATCCGCCGCGGTCTGCAGAGGACAAAGGCGCGGGTGTCGCTCCGTGAAATGGCAATCACGCGGGAGCAATCGCGAAGCGCCCACACCACCAACCGCGACAATCACGGCATCGCACGATATCACGCGCCCCTCATTTGCATGAACGGCATATCCGCTCTTCGTAGGCTCGATTCGCGCAGCGGACGTGCCCGCCAACACATTGATAGACAGCTCGTCCATGCGAAAACGCAAGACATCGAGCACGGTCGACGCCTTGTTCGTTTGGGGATACAGGCGGCCATCGGATTCGGCAAGCGTGCAAAGCCCCAGCTCGGCAAACCAATCCCAAACCTGGCGGGGCGGGCAGACGGAAAAGGCCTCGTCCACAAAGGCGGCGTTCGTATAAGCACCCGCTTCCACCTGGTCATTCGACCAATTGCAGCGCCCATTGCCGCTTACCAGGATGGAATGCCCCAGCCGCTCGCGCTCCTCGAGAACGTCGACGCGCGCGCCTTGCTCGGCAGCCGTTATGGCAGCGGCGATGCCTGAAGCACCGCCGCCGATGATGACAACATGTGGTTTCACTATCCGACCCGTCTCGATCCACACCTGAAAAAGCCATCATTTATGAGGGCAATTCGTTCTTCTCGAAACAATCTTAGCGTAAGGCACTTTGCCACGACAGGCGCAGGTGAGCTTCCAGAAGATTACCCGAGTTGCGCCGGTCGTTTGGCTGCCGCCCGTACCCTTCTGCATCTTTGCTGCCAAAAAGATGTGCGGACCCAGCCCCGCGCTATACTCGTGCCAAATAGCACGCACGTCACGCAGACAACGGGGAAGGAACCACGTCATGCCTAAAATCGTGATAGTCGAAATCGACTTTGAGGAGCAGGAAATCGAAAAGCGCATGGCGGCAGAAGCCGGCATTGAACTCGAGATTTTCAACAGCCGCAACGCCGACGACATCATCAAGAACGCCGCCGATGCCGACGGCATCATCACGTCCTATGGCGAGTTCCCCCGTCGGGTGTTCGAGGCGCTTCCCAAACTGAAGGTGATTTCGCGCACCGGCGTCGGCTATGACTCCATCGACCTCGCCGCCGCGACCGACCACGGCGTCGCCGTCTGCACGCATCCCGGCTATGGCACCGAGGTGGTTTCCGACCACGCCATCACGCTCGCGATGGACGTGCTGCGCCGCACGAACGAGCTTGATGCCGATATGCGACGCGGGCTGTGGAACCATCACGCCCGCCGACCGCTCGGACAGGTCCACGGCCGCACCTTCGGCGTGGTAGGCATGGGCGAGATTGGCCGCGCGGTCGCCCGCAAGGCGAACGGCCTCGGGTTCAAGGTCGTCTGCAGCTCCCGTTCGCTCAAGCCCGGACGGCGCACGCCTGAAGGCTACGACATCCTCGATGTCGACACCCTGCTTGAGACCGCCGATGTCGTAAGCTTCCACTGCGCGCTTACGCCCGACACGCATCATCTGCTGAACGCGGAGCGCCTGCACCGCATGAAGAAGGGCGCCATCGTCGTGAACACCGCCCGCGGCCCGATCATCGACACCGTCGCGCTCGCGCGGGCGCTGGAAGCCGACGAGTTGTGGGGTGCCGGACTTGACGTGTTCGAGGACGAACCGCTCGACCACTCGCATCCCATCCTGTTGGCGCCGCATACCGTGCTCACGCCGCATGCCGCCTACTGGTCGGAGGAATCGGGCCTTGAGCTGCGCACCCGCACAACGCAGGCGGTCATCGACGTGCTGCAGGGCCGCCGTCCCGCCGATTGCCTGAACCCGCAGGTGTTCGACAAATAGCCTGCCGGAGAAGAGAAAGAAGCCTTCCATGGCCATATCCATCACAAGCGGCCAACGCGACCCGTTGGTGAGAGTCGCGCCGCACATTTTCCGCATCGACCTGCCCGTGCCCGAGGTGCTGCCCACGACGAATAGCTACATCGTCATCGGCCCGGAAAGAAGCCTGCTCATCGACGCGGGCGCGAACCTCGAGGAGTCGAAGGAGGCGCTCGATACCGCGCTTTCGCGTCTGAATGTGAGCTGGCGCGATGTCGATGTCTACCTGACCCATTCCGACTTCGACCATGTCGCCGGCCTCACGAAAATCGCGCGCCAGGGCATGCGGGTCTATTCCGGCATGACCGATTTCCGGCAGCGCTCTACCCCCATCATGTGCGGTGAGCCGTTCTTCGAGCTGGTCGAGCGCGTCTGCCGCGAACAGGGCACGCCCTACGAGTTCGACGCGAACTGGTGGGCGCCCATGCGCGACCGCGGAACCGACGACATCGCGCTTACCACGATGCATGAAGGGGATACGCTCGATGTGGGCGACTACCATTTCGAGGTGTATGCGACGCCGGGTCACGAGCCGAGCCACCTCTGCCTGTTCGATCGCGCTAGCGGCGTCTTCGTTTCAGGCGACCATGTGATGGGCGACCAGTATCCTTCTGTCGTCCTTTCTTCCGACACCGACGAACTCGGGCAGTATCTCGAAAGCCTCGACAAGATTCACGATATTCCGGCGCGCATCGTTCTGCCGGGCCATGGCGAGCCCTTCGACGACCTTGCCGGACGCATCGACGCCATCAAGGCGCACTACCAGCGGCAGCTCGACAAGGTGCGCGAGATTCTCGACACCGGACTCACGGACCCCGCGGAAATCGCTTTCCAGACCACCTGCCAGCCCCGCCGCAAGCCATGGGGCGAGCGACCCCTGTTTGGCCAGGTCGCGCTCGTGGGAGCAACCATGACCTACCTGAAGCATCTGGTGACCATCGGCGAATACCCCGACCAGTACGAAATCCGCCACAAGTAGACGAACGGTCTGCCGCAGCCAAGAGACAAAGCAAGAACCCTGTCGCAATCGTGCAAACAGGGTTCTTGCTGGTACCTATGTGACTATCGCAACCCGCTTCAAACCCTGTAAGGCGGTTTGTTCAATATACTGAACGGATTCCCAGAAGATTTGTCCAATATATTGAACGGATTTGCGCCCCATGAATATCGAAAACAAGGAGGCACGCATGGAACAACCTCAGTTCAAATCGCTGGAGCTCTTAAGCGATGGCTGGCTCAAGAAATACCTGCTCCATTTCGAGCTGCCCGATGGCACCGAAAAGACCTACGACGCGGTTTCGCGCAAAGGACCCGACGCCTATCGCGCCGAACTGCTGCGTGGTGACCGCGCGCCCCGCGTTGACGCGGTAAGCATTGTCGCCACCACGGACCAGGACGAGATTCTGCTCATTCGCGAATTCCGCTACCCGCTGAACTGCTGGTGCGTCGCTTTCCCCGCCGGTCTGATTGAGGGCGACGAGCCCATCGAGGAGGCGGTCGATCGCGAGCTCCGCGAAGAGACCGGCTATTCCGTCAAGCGCCGCGCGGACGGTACACCCATGCTTGAGGTCTTGCCGCAGCCAAGCTACTCGAGCAATGGCATGACGGAAGAATGCCTGGCCATCGTGCGTGCGCAGGTGGAAAAGACGGGCGAACAGCACACGGAGCCTTCCGAATTCATCGAGGTGTTTCCCCTGCCCATCGCCGACATCCCGCATTTTCTCGAGACGAACACCATGGCTATTGGCTCGCGCGCGCAGCTGGTACTGGAGTCATACGGAACGCGCATCGGACCGGGAAGCAAGGTTTAGTCTACTCTGCCGCCTCAGCAGGCTCGGCCGGCTTCTCCGCCGCCAGAATATCAAGCGCTGCGCGATAGCCACCGCTGCCATAATTCAGAGCCTTCGACACACGCGCGATGGTCGTGGCAGACGCGCCCGAAAGCTTCTCGATTGCCGTGTAGGGTTTTCCCTCGTCAAGAAGCCGCGCCACCTGCAGGCGCTGGCTCACTTCGCGAATCTCCCGAATGGTGAGCACGTCTTCAAAAAAGGCGAATGCGGTGTCGGTGTCTTCAATACCCACCAGCACCTTCAACAGGTCTTCAACTTCAGCTGTCCGTAATTCGCCCATTGCGCCACCATCCTTCACTTTTCCCCATTATCGCACGATAGTGAGTTTTTCGATAAGGGACGGGATATCGGCGGGCTTTTCGGCGAAAGCGGTCGCCTCGTGCAACTCCTCGCGCGAACCATAGCCGTACAAGCAGCCAATAGCGGGCAGCTTATGAACCCGCGCTACCGCGATATCCTTCTCACGGTCGCCCACAATAACATAGGGCGCGGGGAATTCGGCACGAATGGTCTCGAATATGCGCTCCTTCGGAATGCCGCCAAACTGCTCCGCCGTGTAGTAGGCGGAAAACCAGCGGTCGAAGCCAAACGCGCGGCGCGCCGAATCACAGTAGGCGTTTCGGCAGTTGCTTAGGAACACCAGCGTATGGCCCGCCGCATGCACCTGCTCAAGCACTTCCGGAACACCGGGGAACAGCCGCGCCTCGCCCTCGTCAATCAGGCGATTCGTTTCCTCGTACACGCGCTCGGCGGCATCCTTCGACACCTCCCAGGGAATCTCCGGCGCCATGCGCGCCCACGCCTCTTTGGCGATCAGGCCGATATTGGCCTCCATGTCCGCCGCCGTCAGCGTGCGCGGGCGTGCCTTTCCCGCATCGACCAGCCACTGATAGCCCCGCGCCAGCGCGATGTGATAGATATGCATGCAGTCGTGAAGCGTTCCGTCGAAGTCGAATACGATTGTCGCCATGTCTCGTTCCCCTCTTCGCGAGCCCAATCGGGCGCTTTCTCAAGCGTCCTGCTGGGTGCCTTGTCACACGCCCAACCAGGATGTCTCGTCGGGCGCCCAGCCTGGATGTCTTCCCACGCGCCCGATCGAGTGTCGCGTTCATTAAGCGCCCAGGCTGGGCGTTCCGTTCATCAAGCGCCCTAAATCGGGTGTCGCATTCGTCACGCACCCGATTTAGGCACTCCGCTCATCATTAAATCTGCCGAATGAGGTTTACCATTTCGATGGCGCCCGTGCCACACTCGAAGCCCTTGTTTCCGGCCTTGGTGCCCGCACGCTCGATAGCCTGCTCGATGGTGTCAGTGGTCAGCACGCCATTCATCACCGGAATGCCCTGGTCGAGCGATACATGCGCGATGCCCTTCGCAACCTCATTGCAGACGATATCGTAATGGCTTGTCGCGCCACGAATGACCGCCCCCACACAAATTACCGCATCGTAATTTCCGCTTTCCGCCATCTTCTGCGCGACCAGGGGAATCTCGAAGGCGCCGGGCACCCAAGCCACCGTGATGTCGTCCTCGTTGACATCGTGACGTACGAGAGCGTCAACCGCGCCGCCAATCAGCTTGCTCGTGATGAACTCGTTGAAGCGGGCGCCCACGATGGCGACCTTGATGTCCTTGCTGACGACCTTGCCTTCCAGATACTTCACTGCCATGATTTCTCTCCTTCGCTTTCGCTTGGCTTGCTATTGTTTGGGCCCGCCACCGGGCTTTTCGCATCCCGGGGCGGCGTTCGTTTTGAATTCATAGGTGGCATTCCGCTGCGGTTCCAACCGCATGAATTCATAGGTGGCATTCCGCAGCGGTTCCAACCGCATGAATTCATAGGTGGCATTCCGCCGCGGTTCTAAGCGCGCGAATTGCCGGCGACTCGTTTCTTAGTTCAGCGCGACGCTTTCGCCCTCCAGAACCTCGTCGAGCATGTGGCCCATGCGCGCGGCCTTGGTCTGCAGATAGCGACGGTCGTATTCTTGCGGCGGAATCTGGATGGGCACGCGCTCGACAATCTCGAGATTGAAGTCGGCAAGCCCGTACACCTTGTCGGGGTTGTTCGTGAGCAAGCGGATGGTGCGGCAGCCCAGGTTGCGAAGAATCTGAGCACCACTCCAGTATTCCCGCAGGTCAGGCTCGAATCCGAGAGCGACATTGGCATCAACCGTATCCATGCCCTCCTCCTGCAGCTTGTAGGCGCGCAGCTTGTTCATGAGACCAATGCCGCGCCCCTCCTGGCGCATGTAGAGAATGACGCCACGGCCTTCCGCCTCAATCTGCTCCATCGCACGATGCAGCTGGTCGCCGCAATCGCAGCGCTTGCTTCCGAAAACGTCGCCCGTCAAGCATTCCGAGTGCACGCGGCAAAGCACGTCGCGGCCGTTGCCAATCTCGCCCTTCACCAACGCCACATGCTCTTCGCCGGTGATGTCGTTCACAAAACCGTGAATGGTGAATTCGCCATACTTCGTAGGCAGCTTCGCCACCGCCGCCTCTTTCATATGGTTGTCATGGGCGCGGCAATAATCCTGCAACTGCTTGATGGAGATGAAGGCGAGGCCCCATTCCTCGGCCTTCTTCCGAAGCTCCGAGGTGCGCATCATCGTGCCGTCGTCGCGCATGATCTCGCAGCACAAACCCGCCTGCTTCATGCCCGCATGACGGAGCAGGTCAACCGTCGCTTCGGTATGGCCATTGCGCTCAAGCACGCCGCCCGGGCGCGCCACCAGCGGGAACATATGGCCCGGACGACGGAAGTCCTCGGGCTTGGCGCTCTCGTTCACCACCTTCATGGCGGTGACCGAACGCTCGACCGCCGAGATGCCGGTCGTGGTTTCCACATGGTCGACACTTACCGTGAAAGCCGTCTCGTGGTTGTCGGTGTTCTCGCTCACCATCTGCACGAAGTTCAAGCGGTGCGCGATCTCGGCGCTCATCGGCATGCAGATGAGCCCCTTCGCGTGCGTCGCCATGAAGTTCACGTTCGCGGTGGTCGCCGCCTGCGCCGCGCAGATGAGGTCGCCCTCGTTCTCACGATCGGGATCATCCACCACGATGATCAGATGGCCTGCCTGAAGTTCCTGAATCGCTTCTTCAACGGTATTCATGTTGATATTCCTCCTGAAAGCTTAAAAGCCCTGTGATTGCAGATATTCCAATGAGAAGACGCTCGATTGCGCTGGCTGGCTGGTTTCCTTTGAGGCCGCCTGACCTGCGCTTTTGGAAGTTCCTTGAGAAGCGTCTTGGGAAGCGCCTTGGGAGATGCCCAGCAGGCGCTGAACGTATTTGCCGATGATGTCGTTTTCCAGATTCACGATGTCGCCCACGCGCTTTTTCAGCAGCACGGTCGCCTCGCCCGTATGGGGAATGAGGCTCACGCTGAAGCTCGTCCGCGTCACCTGCGTGACCGTGAGGCTGATGCCGTCGATGGCGATCGAGCCCTTCTCGACGATGAGCGCAAGAATGTCCGCGGACGCCTCGATGGTGACGATGACGGCGTTTTCCTCCGTGCGCTTTTCGGCAATACGGCCCGTGCCATCAATGTGGCCCGAAACGATATGTCCGCCAAAGCGCCCATTTGCCGCCATCGCGCGTTCGAGGTCGACCGGGTCGCCCGCCTTAAGAACGCCCAGGCTCGATTTGCGCAAGGTCTCCGGCATGACGTCGGCGGTGAATTCGTCGGCCGACGCCGCGACCACGGTCAAGCACACGCCATTCACGGCAATCGAGTCGCCAATATGCACGTCTTCCAGCACCTTATGCGCCCCGATGACGATCTTGCCGGCACGCGCACCGGGAAGCACCCGTCGAACGCATCCCAGCTCTTCGACTATCCCCGTGAACATGAGCCCTCCTCGCCCGACTTACCCGCATGACGCAAGCAGCTCACCTTCAAGTCGGTGCCGAGACGGACAAAGCGGGGTTCTCCCAGCGCCATGGCATCCGCCATCAGGCGTGCGCCCGTGCCGCCAACCGGCCCCGGCGCGTCCTTTCCGCCGCAGATCTTGGGCGCAAGGTACACGATGGTCTCGTCAACGAGGTCAGCAGCGAACATCGCCGCATGGATTCCCGCCCCGCCTTCAACAAGAACGGAATCAATGCCGCGCGCACCAAGCGCATCCATGAGAGCGGCCAGGTCAACCCCGCCATCTGCGGCAGACGAATCGATCGCGCCAGCAGCCGCAGGCAGGCCTCCTTCGCCATCCATGGCGGGCAGGCTGAGAATCTCTACCCCCGCATCACGCAGAACCTGTGCCCGCTCGTCATCTTCCGGAAGCGCAGTCGCCACAAGCAGCGGATACTCATGCGCCGTTTGAACGAGCTTGCTTTCCCGTGGAATGCGAAGCCGGCTGTCGACCACAATCCGCAGCGGCTGATTGCAGGGATGATCGCAGCGCGCATTGAGCATCGGATCGTCGGCAAGCACCGTGCCGATTCCCGCCATCACCGCGGCGAGCCGATGGCGCAGCTCGTGCGCATCCTTGCGTGACTCTTCTCCCGACACCCATCGGGCGTCACCCGTATGCGTCGCGATCTTTCCGTCGAGCGTCATCGCCCATTTCGCAACCACGTAGGGCTTTCCCGTGCGAATGTAATGGAAGAAGATGGGATTCAAGGCGTCGCAACGCGCCCGAAGCGCGTCCTCCACCACCTCGATGCCCGCCGCACGCAGCTGGGCGTTGCCCTTGCCTGAGACGAGCGGATTGGGGTCGCGACTCCCCACAACAACGCGTGTAATGCCGGCGCCAATCACCGCTTCGGTACAGGGTGGCTGTTTCCCCTGATGGCAGCACGGCTCGAGGCTCACGTAAAGCATCGCTCCCGCGGGATCCTCCGTACACGAGGCCAGCGCGTTGCGCTCCGCATGCGCTTCGCCATAGCGCTCGTGACAGCCTTCGCCGATGATGCGTCCGTCCTTCACAATGACCGCGCCGACAAGCGGATTGGGATTCGTCCATCCCGCCGCTCGTCGCGCAAGCATGATCGCGCGCCGCATCATCGCCTCGTCGATTGCCAGCTGACTTGCCGACCGGCGTGCCGGCTGGCTTAACGACTGACTTGGCGAGGCGTTCCTTTCACTCACTATTCCCTCCTTTCGCTACCTTTATGCGGGCAAAAAGAAAGCCCGCATATCTGCGGGCCTACAGGAATAGCAAGACAAACACGCACGTCACCATACACGCGACATGTCGTGTCATCCCTGTTCTTCCATCCGGACTTTAACCGTTGGTCCTGGCATCTCACCAGATCAGCCGCCGAAGCGGGTCGCGGACTCCGGGTTTCCCCGATACCGCCAGTAAGGAATTGCACCTTGCCCTGAACAGATAGTGCGAGAGTATAGGGCACCGTGACGCGCTCTGCAACTGTGATACAATCGCGGTCGAAAAGACGACAAAGGAGCAATCATGGTAAATAGAGACGATGTGGCGGCTGTGCTCGAGCTTATCCGACCGAGCCTTCAGGCTGATGGCGGCGATGTTGAGCTGGTGGATGTCAACGAGGACGGCGTTGTTTCCGTCGAGCTTCAGGGCGCCTGCAATGGCTGCCCGCTTTCTTCGATGACGCTGGCGAACGGTATCGAACGCATCCTGAAAGAGCGCGTGCCGGGTGTCGAGCGCGTCGTTCCGGCAACGCAGGCTTTCTAAATCCGACCGACAATCGAATTTTGCGGGCGCCTTCATGGGAATGAGGACGCCCGTCTTGTTTTACGCCTCAAGCGTGCCGCATGAGCGGCGGTACGCGGTGATCATCGCACGGTGGCAGACCGATGTGCGACGCGCGGGCCAACGCTTTCCGCCTTCCAAAGGCAAACAGACGCCGGGCGGCGGCAGCTCCCCCGGCGGCCGTGGACAAACGCGCGCCCAAGCTTGATACTCTCAACGGGAGACAAGAGATAAGAGGTGCTGCACAATGGCTGCTTGCTGGACAATCCGAGGCTGCGAAGGACCTGAGAACAACTACGGACACTGCCCCCATGCGATGCTGGGCGGACGCTGCGCGGTGGATTGCGCCTTCGCGGAATGCGACCGACCGACCCACAAGGTGGCTTCAGGACTGATGCTACTCGACCCGGACATCGACCGTTCGGCTGCCATCAAGGAATGCTGCTGCATCTGCGAATTCTTCATCACGCACGGCCCGAAAATCCAGCGCGCAGAAGCAAGCGAATAGGCGAAAACACCGCAGACGGCGCACGCCTACGCATGCCCCACACATCACACGCCCAAGCGCAGCTTTCTAACCGCGCCGCAGCGTCTCGTCCTGCAGAGGATCCGGCGCGGGATGACGCCTAGGACGCCGGCATCCAATCCTGACCGACAATCACCTCAAGGTCGGTATCGAAGCTGTAGTAGATGCCCGCATCAACCGCACGACCCACACCGAGCGCTTCCGCAACCGCTTCGGCAGCAGGCTCGTCATCAGCGCTGTTGTAGACAATGAGCGTCTCGTTATACGCGAACTGCTCGGTGTTTCCCGTGTCTTTCACCTTGTAGCCCGCCGTTTCAAGCGCGCTCGCCACATCGTTCGCCACGCCATCGGTACCCGCGCCATTCAAAACCGTCACGGTGTACTTGGACGGATCAACCGACTTCACCGCGTCCGATTTCTCATTCGGGTCACCACCGGCGTTTACCGTCTCCATCATGGAAGTCCACGATGTGCTCGAGCTATCGAATTCGACCGTATCCCCCTGCTCGTTCGTGGAACCGGGAACGCGCGCCTGCTTGATATCGCTGGCGGAAATGCCGGAGAAGCTCTCGAGAAGGGAAATAAGCTCACCCGACGAAAAGTCGGTCTTGAAGCAGCCCGCGATGGCGTCAACCGCACTCTGCTTGCTTCCGAAGCTCTCATCGCTTGCAAGCTTTGCCACGAGGGCCGCCACTTCGGCCATCTGGTTTTCCGCCTGCTTCTGATAGCTTTCCGCAAAGTTATTCGCGCGCGCCAAAACGAGCGCTTGCGCGCCATTCAGCGTCTGTTCTCCCGCCGGCAGATAGATGGTGCCGGCATCCGGGTCGTCAACCTCTTCATCGAGCGTCAGATTGATGCCGCCCACCGCGTCAACAAGCGCCGAGATGCCATCCGCGTCAATCGTGATGAAATGGCTGATATCAACGCCGGCGAACTCCGCAACGCGCGAAACAAGCGCGGCATTTCCCCCAAGGGAAACCTCATGGCTGATATATCCGCTGCTGCCGTCGGAAAGCGTGCACACGAGATTGGAAGGCACCGAGATGATGGTCGCCGCCTTGGAAGCCGCATCGACACGCACGAGCATCAGAATGTCCGGGTCGTCATTGGACGACACCTCGGGACGGGAAATCAGCCGCGAGGGATCGTAGGTGTTCCCCGCGATGAGCACGTAATACGCCGCATTCGCGTCAGTTGGACCCACGAGAGCCTCACTCAGCGTGGAATCGTCAATCGACATGCGGCTGTTCACGGAATTATGGAAGACGCAGGTTGCGACGCCGCCCGCAATCAAAAGGGCGATCACGACCACCGCGACAATCAGACCGACACGACGCCCGGTGTCGCTTTGGGGACGCATCGTGCGCACCTTGCGCTGCTGGCGCTTCGCGTGGTCGGAGACCGATTCGCCCGAAGCCGTTTGCGGGCGCACGTAGCCAATCTCGCCAGGACGATACACCTGCCGAGGCACTTGACCGCGATTGGGCGCCGCATGGGACGGCGTCTTTCGCACCGTCGCGCCGCGCCGCTTGTTACCTTTCGCATCGAAACCGCCCATATCGGGTCCGATGCCCGCATTCCGGTAATCGCGCCGCTTGCGGCCGCTTCCCGAAGAGAACAGTTTTTTGCTCCGACGTGCCATAAGACGAAAGAATCCTGATCTCTCGCGCTATTCGCTAATGCGCATGCGCTCGATGTTGGCACCAAGGGAACGAAGCTTTCCCACGTAATCCTCGTAGCCGCGATCGATATGATGGATGTCGTGCACGACGGTTTCGCCTTCTGCCGCGGTACCTGCAAGCACCAGCGCCGCACCGGCGCGAAGGTCGGAACAGGAAACCGGCGCGCCCATGAGCTTCTCGGTGCCCTCGATGACCGCATGATGGCCATCGAGATTGATATCCGCGCCCATGCGCATGAGTTCTTCGGCGAACATGAAACGGTTTTCAAAAACGTTTTCGGTAATCAGGCTGCTACCCTGCGCAAGCGCGCACAGGAGCATGAACTGCGCCTGCAGGTCGGTCGGGAAACCCGGATGCGGTAGCGTCTGGATATCCACCGCATTCAGCGGCCCCTTCCGCTCGACCTGAATCCAATCGTCGCCCGTTGTGACCTCGCAGCCCATCTGCTTCAGCTTGATGATGGCCATGCGTAAGAAGGCCGGATCGATGCCGGTCACGCGCACGGGGCCGCCCGTCAACGCGCCCGCCACGAGGAAGGTGCCCGCCTCGATGCGGTCGCCAACCGTCGTGTGCTCGCAGGGATGGAGGCTCTCCAGCGGAACGCCTTCAATCTCGATAGTGGAATTGCCCGCGCCCGAAACCTTGCAGCCCATCGAGTTGAGCATGTTCGCAAGGTCGACAATCTCGGGCTCGCGCGCCGCGTTCTCGATAACCGTGTGCCCTTGCGCCACCACAGCAGTCATCATGGTGTTCTCGGTCGCACCGACGCTTGCGAACTCAAGCATGATCTCGCCACCGTGAAGACCCTCGGGCACCGTCGCCTCGAGAAAGCCGTGGTCAACCCGGAAGCTTACGCCCAGCACCGACATGCCCACGAGATGCATGTCGATCTTGCGCGCGCCAATCTGGCAGCCGCCCGGCATCGCCATGCGGGCGTGTCCAAAGCGAGCGACCATCGGCCCCAAGGCCGAAATGCTCGCACGCATCTTCGATACCAGCTCATAGGGGGTTTCGCAGTCGGCAACGTGCGTGGTGTCGACGCTCAGGGTGTGCCCGTCGCGCTCGATTTTGCCGCCAAGACGTTCAATGACGCGACACATCACGTCGATGTCCGAGATGAGGGGCACATTATGGATGACCGATTTTCCCTGGCCTAGGATGGCCGCGGCAATAAGCTTCAGCGCCGAGTTTTTCGCGCCTGATATATGCACCGTGCCAGAAAGGTTTTTCGACTCGCGGACGACAATCACTTCTTCTTCTGGCATCGCATTCCTCCCATTTAAGCTGCGTTGACGTTCATTATATGCGAGCTGTCCCAGCTGTAAGAATCTGCCAGCGAACTTCCACAGGCTCCTTTGCATGAGAAGGCGAATTGCGGCCTCAAGGAACCGGCACGGCGTATGAGCAGGCTGCTAAACTATCCGTGAAGGCTTTGAGTCGTGGAAGGGAACGAGCTCACACGCCCGACCACGCCACAAGGGAAAGGAAAGCCCATGGCTTACGAGTACATCCTCACCGAAAAGCGCGACAACATCTCGATCATCACGCTTAACCGTCCCGAAAAGCGAAACGCGATCAATTCCGAAATGTGGGCGGAAATCACGAACGCCCTCGATGAGTTCGAAGCCGATGAAGACGCGCGCGTGCTTGTCATCACGAATAACGGCCCCTGCTTCTGCGCGGGAAGCGACCTGAAGGCGATCAGCGCGGGCACCTATCACCCGCCGGTCGGACGTGACAAGGATGGATTCGCAGGCATCTGCGGACGTCATATCGAGAAGCCGGTCATTGCCGCGGTGAACGGGATGTGCTTTGGTGGCGGCGCCGAGATTCTGCTCGCCTGCGACCTTGCGGTCATTTCCAGCGACTGCACGATTGGCTATCCGGAAGTAAAACGCAATCTTCTTGCGGCGGGAGGCGGCGCGCTTATGCGTCTCGCCCAGGCGATTCCCGTGAAATACGCGATGGAGCTGCTCCTGACCGGCGAGGATATCGATGCTGAAAAGGCGGTGGCCTGGGGTCTTGCGAACCGCGTCGCGGAGCCCGGCCAGGTGCTCGACGAGGCCTGCAAGCTCGCCGCCGCAATCGCGAAGAACGGGCCCATCGCCATCCGTCGCACCAAGGAGCTCGTCTACGAATGCATGAACGCGCCCTGGATTGCGGACAACAACCTTATCTGGAACGCCATTCTGGCATCCGATCTCGACATCAAGAAGACCGAGGATGCGGCAGAAGGCGAATTAGCCTTTGCTGAAAAGCGCGAACCGGTCTGGAAGAACCGCTA
>CAVFFT010000059.1:0-27137 GCA_963621885.1 bacterium | reverse complement strand
TTGAAATGGGAAATGGGGGTCCGGGCGGTAAAAGGGAGGGAGAATAAACCCGCCCGGATCAATTATTAATATAATCAATACGCCTGAAAAGCGTCTTAAAAAGTTGCGATTATCTTATGGGAACAGGAAATAGGCCGCGCTGTTCCTATTCAGCCTGTTTATGAAAACGCCTTTAGTCGCCTGTATCGGCGCTTCCCGCGTATCCGGAATTGGCGTCTGTGGCGGTAGAACTGTCCGCGCTTGTGCTCTTAGTGGTGGTTGATGCGCTCGACGAAGAGCTCTTTGCGCTTGAATCCGCGTGAGACGTGTCGGTCGCGCTGTCTCTGTTCGTATCGGAAGTGGATGAGGAAACATGCGATCCATTCGCGCTTTGGCTTTGCGTCGAGGCGCTCGAGGAGGACTTTGCGGCGCTCGACGAAGAGCTATGCGCCGCGCTCGAGGATGCCGACTTGCTCGATTCGACCGCCGATGACGAGGCGCTGCTGCTCGAGCTTACGAGGATGGGAGCCGGCTTGGTTCCCAGACCTTCACCTTCTGTCGCGGTGTTGATGATATGCGCCGTCGCGAAAACGGTGATGAGCGCGATGATGGTGAGAATTGCCATCGCGACCCAGCGCTTCCGCAGGACCATGAACGATCCGGAAATGGCACCGTCGTTTTCGAGTGCCGCCGCATGCGTGTATTTGGCGTGTTGCGTATCGAAAGCCGTTTCGTCGCTCGAGTAGATGCGTCCCTTGATTTCCGTCGTCGTTGCGGGGGAAGCGCCGTTTGCTGAGGCGTCCAGGGAAAGCGCCTGTGTCGGGAAGGCGGTGGTTTTATAGGGGGATACCGGGCTTGTGATGTCTGCCGCAAGCGGGGCGTTTGCCTGTGTGGCTTCTGCCGCCATGCTGAGAGCGGCGGTGGTATCCGAATCCGCGGTGTTGAGGGTGGCCGTGGTGGCTGCCGCGTTCGCGGCCGTGGTGGCTGCTGCGTTGGCCGTGTCTGCGCCTGCGACAGCGGCTTCCGCGCCGGTCGCACTCGAGTCGGCGTTGTTTGCGCTCTGGGCCTGCGCTTTCAGCTTCGTGCCTTCGATAAAACTCTTGTAGACGGACGAGGAGAGCGCGGTGACAGCGGCGGACGCTGCGACGCCGATGACGGATCCCGCCAGGCCAATCTGGGAAGAGAAGAACATGGCGGTAACGGCCGCGAGGGCGCTCGCGATGATCTGCGCTACCGAGATGTCGGAGATGATTTTCTTTGTGACAGAGGTCTCGACAGGGTTTGCGTCCTGCGCCTGTTGTATGTCTGCTGCATTGCTTGTGCCGGCCATAAGACCCCGCCTCCTTTCGCTTCTGATGGCCATAGTGTAAGCGGGCTTTCGCGCGCTGCTTCAGGGTCTCACGAAGAAGAAACAAGCGGTTCACGCCTTGCGCATATAGCCAGCTCAAGCGCGGTATTCACGGGAATTGCGGCGAGGGGTCACTATTGGGCTTGGTGGATGCTGCTGTGTTGCGGTGTCGGCGGTGCACGGGGAACGCCCATGTTCAGCGCACAAAAAGGCCTGGCTGCCGAGGAGCGATGAGCTCCGGGCAAGCCAGGCCAGATGAAAGCTGCGTCAGGAGAAAACGCCGAGATTAAGCGCGCAGCTTAGCCAATGATCGCGCCGATGAACGAGAAAAACGCCGAAAGGCCAATCAGCACCACGTACACGATGTGCGAGATGCCCTTCTCCTTGCGGGTGAGGTTGTGGTTCCAAATCAGGCCGAAGATGATGCCGCCCGCAAACGTGTTTAGGAACGAAATGGCGTTGGAGCCAGTCACCATGGGCTTGTCGGTGAAGAACGAGGGGTAGATCTTGACCGCATACACGATGACGAACACCAGGTAAATGAGCGAGAAAATGAGGCCCATCGATGCCATGCCAAGCGATTCTGTGGAAAGCATCGACGCGCTGGTGAGAAGGTTAACAGCACAGCAAGCCAGAATGCCGAGAATGGTATAGCCAGCGCTCGTCTCCCAGTCGCCGAGAACCGGTGCGTTGCCCGTGAAAGCACCTTGCTGCATCGGATTTGCCATGCCGGGCTGCTGGGCGTTTGCGGCATTCTGCCAAGCGGCGCCGTTGTTTGCGCCCTGATTCGCCGGGACAGCCTGTGCGGGCTGCGGGTTGCCGGCGAGTGCTGCGGCTTCAGCAAGCTGGATGGTTTCGTGGCAAGTGGGGCAGCTAACGAGCTCGCTGTCGTTCGGCATGCTCATGACGTTGTTGCAGTGGGGGCATTTGCCCAGTATGTATTCCATGCATCCTCCTTAGATTGGAAAGCACCTCATTATAATCACTCTATTGCAGGCATTATCTGGTGCTTGTAAAGGAATCTATGAGATTACGTAAAGAATCCTTTATGAATTGCCGGCATGAAACGCAACAGGATATGAAATACGCTTGTACACCATTCGTAATACTAAATACTAACGAGAAGTAAACAACTTTGAGCGGAAATGCGCATGGGCGCGCAGCGTGAAGTGAACAGGCAGGACGAAATGGGCGTGACGATACAGACTTTCAAGCCTGAAAAGGATTTTTCTGCTGCGGCGCGTTTCGCACGCGAAGGCATGCATCTGGACAATTATGCGGGCGGCGGCATCGCCGGCTGGCTGTTTGCTACCGATGCGATGTGCGAGGCCATCGCGCGTTCGACTCATTTCTATGCCGCCTATGATGGCGCGCAATTCGCGGGCTTTCTGTTGGCTGATTCCTGGGGTGCGCCGAAGCCCTATGAGAAATCCCGCTATGGGCGCTTCCATCGCCTGATAAAGGGCCTTTTGGAGCTTTCTGATAGGCGGGATGCGGAGAATGCCTATGCCGCTGCGAACGACGAGATGCTTGCTGCGCTGGACCCTGCGCCCGAGGTTGAGATCACGTACTTTTCCGCTGACCCTTCGCTTATTGGCAAGGGAGTGGGAAGCAAGCTGTTGGCGGCGTTCGAACGGGATTTCGCGGGGAAGCGCACTTTCCTCCTCACGGACGATGGCTGCACTTATCAGTTCTACGAGCACCGCGGTTTCACCTGCGCGGGCGAACGCACGATTCCTGGTGCCTATGCGGAAGGCGGCTCGCTGCGCTGCATGACCTATGTGAAGCAGCTTTAGGCTTGTTGGGGAGCGCCTCCATCTTCGGTGTTTCCGATTTGCCATCTCTCTCTTAATTCATAGCGGCAGGCTCAGGAATTTGTCTAAAATACCTGTATAAGTACGCAGTCTTCAGAATGGGGAGCAGATGGAACTCTATCAAATGCGTTACTTCAAGGCGGTGGCCGACTGCGGAAACATGACGAAGGCCGCTGAGAAGCTTCACGTTTCGCAACCGGCGCTTTCCAAGGCTATCAAGGCTCTGGAAGAGGAGATGGGCACGCAGCTCTTCGACCGCGTGGGTCGCAGCATCGTTTTGAACGAAGACGGACGCGTCGTTCATCAGGCCGTGAATCATGCCATCGAATCGGTGGATGCGGTGCCGCAGGCGCTCAACACCTTCACGCGCACACGGGCACAGGTCGTGAACCTGTACAGTCCGGTTCCTTTGGGTGATGACGTTCGTATCCTTGCCGGTTTTCGTAAAGAGCGCCCCGACATTCGTGTGCGGTGCGCGGTGACGAGAACGCAGGATTTCGAAGATGATTCCGCTGACCTCACGTTTTTCGCTTCGCCGCTTGTGCATACCGAACCGAACTACCTTTTGCTTGGAATGGAATCTTTCAAGCTGTCTCTTCCAAAAGATCATCCGCTTGCCAATCGGGAAGAGATCGATCTTGAAGAGCTCCGCAGCGACGCGCTTGTGACGGTGGCGCCGTGCCGCGTGCGTTCGATGATCAACAAGCTTTTCGAGGCGGCGGGCTATAAGCCTGAAATCGCGGTGGAAGACCAGTCGTGCTTGCATGTGAACAGCATGGTGGCTTTGGGCGTGGGCTATGCCGTGGTGCCGACGATCACCTGGTTCACCGCGGAACATTACGACATGGTGTCTATCGTACGCATCCGCAACTGCGATATGAAACGCTACATCTATTTGAAGTGGCCGGAGAACGTGGTGCTTTCGGAATCGGCCCGCGCTTTCGTCGACTACTTGAAGCGGCATTTCGAGAGGCTCTGCGCCCTCTATGGCGATTAGTGTTGGCGGTTTGAACAGCTGCTGCCTTTAATCGCCGCTTGCTCATTTCACCAATTCTGGGCGCGTCTTCCCAGGAAGCGACGCTTGATTTTTGCGGCTTGAACAGCCGCCTGAGCAAGAGCAACAAAGAACGGCGCCGGAGTGCTTGCAAGCATTCCGGCGCCGTTGTGTGAGCGCCCTACGGAGGATGGCGCTACCCGAGGCAGGAGTATGTTGCTACCCGAGGCATTCGCGGACGTATTCGCGCGCCACGCCGTTGTATTCGGGAATGTCGATCATGCCACAACCTTCGCGGTCAAGCTGCATGGCCTGCTTGTCGCCCTCGGCATAGGGACGCCATTCAGGCAGGCCTTCGCCATTCGGATTGCCCGTCTTTACGAAGTTCGTCCAGAAGTTGCACATCGTGTTCGACAGGTCGAGGTCCTTGCCCGAATACGGCCGCCAGCTGCGCAGGAGCGTCTGGAAAATGTAGAAATGCTCGCTGGAGTGGTGGGCGCCATGCGGGGGCTCGCCGGGATTCTGGTTGGTGAAGTGGTACACGTAGGCGTTCGTGCGACCCGGCTGGCTCTGTCGCTCGGCGAGCGAGAGCGTTCCTCCGAGGAAGCTGTCGCGCATGCCGGTGTTCGTGTCCATGATGCCGTCGCCATAGGCGCGGTCTTCTTCCGCCGTGCTTCCGATGATTATCGGGACATCGGCGAAATCGCCCTTGCGGAACACATCGATCATTTCGCCGGGGAAGCCCGGGCCACCGTGGACGGGGCTCAAAGGCAGGGATCGTGCCGGGTTCTTCTCCATGAAGTCGAGCCAACCTTGGAAGATCTCTTTGCCGGAAATCTCGCGCAGCTCGGCGAGGCTTTCCTTGCCGAAGGACTCGAGGAAATGTTGGCTGTAGTCGCGGATGGCAGGCTCATCAAACATGTTGCAGAGGGGGCCGCCGCCGCTTTCCATGATGGCGCCCGCGATCTTGTCGCGCGAATCGGGGGAGCACAAAAGGTTGTAAGTGCTCAGCGCGCCCGCCGACTGTCCGAAGACGGTGATGCGGTTCGGGTCGCCGCCAAATGCTTCGATGTTGTTGTAAACCCAGTTCACCGCGGCAATCTGGTCGAGCAGGCCGAAGTTGCCACCGAACTCGGTTTCCGCTTCCTCATCGAGCAGCGGGCAGCTGATGAAGCCGAAGGGCCCGACGCGATAGTTGAACGAGACGTAGATCACGCCGCGCTGCGCGAAGGCATCGCCGTCGGTTTCGAGCTTCTGGCTGTAGCCCTGAACGTAGCCGCCGCCGTATACCCAGAGAGCCACCGGGAGCTTTTCGTCGGGGCTTTCCGCCGGAGTGATTACGTTCGCGTAGAGGCAGTCCTCGGAAGACGGCCACTCGATGGGGTAGAACTCCTTGCGGAAGAAGTCGCCCTCGGGCGGGCGCTTCTGGATGGGGATGTCGGCGTAGGTGTAGCAGAGCCGCTCGCCTTCCCACGGTTCCGGCGCTTCGGGCGCCTTCCAACGCAGATCGCCTACCGGCGGTTTCGCGTAGGGAATTCCTTTGAATATGGTGCTTGCCTGATAGGTGGTAGGCATGCCGCGTACGGTGCCGTATTGCGTCTGCGCAGTCAGAATCGCCACGGTGTCCTCCCTTCTTTGCTGTGGACTCGCGAAGCCGGCGGCTTGCGAGCCCATGCAGTCGTTGAATAGTTGATAATCCGTATCGCCCTTCAAGCCTAGCTGCTGCAATCGAAGCATGTCCAATTGCTGTTTAGCAAGTAGTCAATAACCAACGGTTATGTAACACGTCAATGTGAGATAAATGTCGTACAGAGCACCACGATAACAAGGGGATATAAAAACGATTACTTACGTGTCAAATGGGAAATATCGAGAATCTATAACCTGTGGGAAAGGGTTCGTTTCCTATCTTTAATTGGACGTGTTCTGTATAAAGAACGACTATTTCCGCAAGGGAACGCGTTCTCATAACGCGTTTTCACGGGAATGGCGCGGATGCGCTACCACGCGTTCGTGTTGACGCAGCCGCACCATATGTCCCGCCGTATCGCAGAGGGAAGTCGTTTCGGTATCGATTCAGCCACGATTTGCGTGCATTCACACAGGAAGCGCGACGATCAGGCTGAGGCTACGAGAAAGTGGCGTGCCGGACGGCGAGGGCGAATCGCCCCAGGAGGGGCATTCAAGAAATGGAAGGAAGTGCGTTATGGCTAAAGAAATCGCCGAGACTGGCGAACTGAAAGTCGGTAGAGTCATTCAATACGCTCCTATCGTTGCCGCGGGCATCATTTTTGGTTTTGTCCCGATGGCAATGCAGGCAAGCTGCCTGGGCGTGTATTACACGGCGGTGTCGGAGGGCTTCGGTTGCGAGGTTTCGACCGTTACCATGTATCTGACGCTGGGCTCTCTGTTCGGCGCCATTATCACCCCTATTGTTGGTAACCTGTATGCGAAGTTCGATCTGCGAATCGTCACCTCGGCACTTGCGGTGTGGGTCGCCATCTGCTTCATTGGCATGGCACTCGCTCCGAGCGTTATCGTGTTCGTGCTCTTCGGCGCCCTGCTTATTCCGGGTACCGTTGGTATCTTTAATCTGGGCATGCCGACCCTGATCAACCGCTGGTTCAAGGACTACGCGGGCACGCTCGTTGGCATTTGCGCAGCGTTCACCGGCTTTGGCGGCGTGGTCTTCATTCCGGTTGGCCAGATGGTTATGAGCACTGGCGTCGACTACCAGACCCCGCTGTTCGTCTATGCGGCTATCGTGCTTATTGCCTGCCTGCCGCTGACCATCTTCGGCATCCGTTCCTATCCGTCCGAGCGTGGCCTTCTCCCCTACGTTTCGCCGAAGTCGGCGGAAAAGGGTGGCGGCGCTGCTGCCGTTGCACATGAGAGGAACTGGACGGTTGATGCAAACAAGGTCATGAAGACTGGCGCGTTCTGGACCCTCGCAATCGCCATTGGCCTCTGCAACATGGTTGTGCTCGTTGCGCGCTTCTTCGCAACCTACGTGAACGAGCTTGCCGCTGCGGGCGTTGCCGTTGCTGTGACCGGCGCTCTCATCGCGACTATCCTGTCTGGTGGCCAGGCAGTCTGCAAGGTAATCATGGGCATCTTCTCCGACGTCATCAAGATGAAGCCGGTTGTCATCATCGCTTCTATCAGCGGTATCGTTTGCCTGGGCCTCATCGCCTTCTTCCCGACCACGCCTGCTCTGCCTATCGGCGCTGCCTGCTTCGGTTTCTTCTACTGCTCGACCGCCGTTGTTGCTCCTCTTCTGGGTGGCGCGGTTCTCGGCACCGGCAAGAACTTCTCGAAGGCATACAGCCGCGTTACCGCTGTTGCGTACATCATGGGTATGCCGGCTGGCGTTATGTGGCCGCTCATCGCTGAGAACTTCGGTGGTTACCCGGCAGCCTTCATGGTCGCTATGGTGTTCATCGCCCTGTTCGCAATCCTCGCTCTGACGTCCCTGAAGCTCGGTGAGAAGATCGAGCGCATCCCCGACACCGGTGAGGACGACGAGGAGACAACCGCCTAAGTTGCGAGATGGAGTATTGAGCTTGCGTCTTTGAGCGCGTGCATCGCTTGAAGCTTGAGCGAAACGCGTGAAGTTCAGAAGCTAACCTCCTAGCCAAAGCCCCAGGACAAGTTGCAGTCCTGGGGCTTTGTGTTGCCCTGTGGCGCGCGCCTGGAACGGGCCATGGCCGGCCCGTTGCGCGCCAAATATCTGCGCATAAAAGAAACCCCCTGGAACTTAATCCAGGGGGCTCATGAGGTGAAGCGGTTCTTTCTTAGCGAAAGTTCGCTTTGCTTAACTAGTCCTCGTCGAGCAGGCCTTGGGTGATCTCCTCAAGAGTGCGGCCACGCGTTTCAACGCCGAAGATGGCAAGCCAGATGGCGGTGAAGATGCACAACACAGCGTTGATAGCGAAGCAGCCCATGACGCCGAGGGGGCTCGCCAGCATGATGGCGATCCAGATGGGGCTCAGGATGGAGCCGAAGCGACCGAAGGCGTTCGCGATGCCAGCGCCGCGGATACGGCAAGCGCTCGGGAACGGCTCGGACATGTAGATAGCCGCGGTGGTGACGGAGTTCGTGAAGGTGCAGACGCACAGGATGAAGCCGAAGAACATGATGAGAGCGGTGTTCTCGACCGGCAGCGATGCCCAGATCGGACCCATGATGGCGACCAGGATGTAGGTCACGATGAGGATCGTCTTGCGGTTGACCTTCTCAACATAGAAGGTCAGGGCGCCAACGCCAACGGGAATGCCGAGCTGCATCACAACGGGGAGCGCCGTCGCCATGTTCACGTCGAAGCCCTTCTCCGAAAGGATGGTGGGCGTCCATGAAATCACGGTGTAGACGATGACGTTCATCGTGAAGGCCAGGATCATAGCGGTGAGGGTACGCGGAAGCATCTTCTTCTTGAAGAGGAAGGTCCAAGGAAGCTGCTTGACCTCTTCTGCATCCTCGCGACGATGAATCTCCTCTTCGGGAACCTCAGGAACATCGAGGCCCTTCGCACGGGCGTCTTCCTCGATCTTCGTGACGGTGGCATCGGCCTCTGCATTGCGGCCCATAAGAGCGAGCCAGCGGGGCGATTCCTTGACTTCCATGAAGATGAGAACCATGACAACCGCGCCGAGGCAGCCGCAGATGACGAACACGGGGCGCCAGCCGAGAACCGGCAGAACGGCCAGGTTCAGGAGGGAGGCGACGAGCGTGCCGCAGTTTGCGATCAGGCCCTCGTAAGACTGGTACTTACCACGCTTGTGCGGCGGGGTGTATTCCGTCAGGGCGCTGTAGCCAGCGGGGAATGCGGCGCCGAGGCCCAGACCCATGAAGAAACGGCATCCGGTGAGGAAGGCCGCATCCGGGGAGGCGGCGGCGACGAAGCAGAAGAGCGTGAAGATGGTGCCGCAGGTGAGAATTGCCTTGCGACGGCCCAGGTTGTCTGCCAGTGCGCCAGCCATAAGGCCACCGAAAAGGTAACCAATCATGGTGACGGAGTTGAAGATTGCGAACTGGCCGGTGGACATCCACGGGGTCACGCCATCTTCGAGCATGGTGTGTTGAAGGACGTTGCCGATTGCGCCTCCAACTGCCATATCCACGGAGTCGCAGAAGGTCAGACCAGCCAGCATCCACAGCATCTTCCGGTGGAAGTTCGTGATGGGCATGCGGTCAAGACGCGCAGCGATTCCATGGAAAGAAGAATTCAAAGCATTGCTTGCCATTGAACCAACCCTTTCTTTCCCTTGCATGGAAAACCTTCTGGAGAGGTGTGGGTTGGCGTGGTGGGGTGATTTTGAAAAGGCGCTCTTTGTGGGTGGTGCGCCCGCGTGAGCATGAGATCCGGCGCGCGTCCTAAGGGGAAAAGGCTTCAAGCCAAGTCTGCTCCCTTTGAGGCGGCGTTGCCGCGGTTCCTTTCGTTTCCATCCCCCCGGGTGGCCGACCCGGTACCTATTCCAAATTGCGGAGTATTTAATAGCACAATTGAATGGGAAATGAAGCATGAAATTTATAGAAAACGGTAAAACCTATAAATTTTGATTCTGAATGCGACACTTTCGGAGTAATGATGGTTGCTTTTTTCAAAAAACCGAACGGGTTCTATTGCGCTGAACTTTTGGCTTTGTGGCCTTCGTATGGGGCGCGGGTTGCCTGAGCCGCGACCGTCCACCGTTCTCGCGTTCCGTTTGCGCACATGCGACATGAATTCCCCGGAGAGAGTTTTCAGCGCGGGAATTCTTGTGCTATACGTTAGGCAAAGCTAACTCATAGCTGAAGCAAAGGGCGCTTCCAAACCGCGCACCGCGACCCGAGCCGCGCGTCATCAGGCGCGAAAGCCGCGTTACCCCAGTGCGACGTCGAGCGCCATCATCAGCGTGAAACCGGCTGCGAACATGATCGTGCCCAGGTTCGAATGCTCACCGGCGCTCGCTTCGGGAAGCAGCTCTTCCACCACGACGTAGATCATGACGCCCGCGGCAAATCCCAAAAGGTAGGGCATGAAAGGTACAAGCGCTCCCGATGCGCCGATGACGAGAACCGCCGCGATGGGTTCGACCGCGCCTGGTCCAACGCCCAGAAGGAATGATTTCAAACGGCTGTTTCCCTCGCCGCGCAAAGGCAGCGAAACGATGATGCCTTCGGGGAAGTTCTGAATGGCAATGCCAATGGCGAGCGCCGTCGCTCCGGCGAAAGTGATAGCGCTGCTGCCCGCGAGCCATCCGGCGAACACGACGCCCACCGCTATGCCTTCGGGAATGTTGTGAATCGTCACCGCGAGCACGAGCAAGGTGGTGCGGTGCATATGCGTGTGCGGTCCTTCCGCCTTTGTCGTCTGAAGGTGCAGGTGGGGAATCGCATGGTCGAGCATGAGCATGAAAAGGGTTCCGATCCAGAAGCCGGTGAAGGCGGGGAGGAAGGCGAACTCGCCAAGATCGGAAGCCGATTCAATGGAAGGCGCAAGAAGACCCCAGACGGCGGCGGCCATCATGACGCCTCCCGCGAATCCCAAGAGCGCGCGTTCCATGTTGACTGCCAACGGACGCCTTAAGAGGAATACGCATGCGGATCCGAGTGTGGTTCCCAGGAAGGGAATGAGAAGGCAGATGATTACGTCTTCAATCATGGATTACCGCCTAGGATGTGGCGTTCTGCTTGCGTGTGGAGCGCAAGCGGGAGCGAAGAGCTGTGGTCATGGGCGTTCATATCCTTCCGGGTTCAATTTGAATCAGCCGGCATGCCGGGCTGTTGTGTGCCTGACGTAGTTTAGTCGCGCTGCGGCAACAACGGAGAAATTACATGAGTGCGGGCGGTGCGCGGTTCCAATGGGGCGCGAGCGTGTGAGTGGGGCGTTGCTTTCGCGGTGGGCGTGTGTTCGTGGTTGGCCGATCGCCGCGCCCGTGGCGGGGCGCGCGTCGTGGGCGCCGTGCGGTGTGATAGCGCATGAGCGCCCTGGAAGCGCCACGGTTACAATAGCCGCAAACGTTATTCCTATTCCGAATGCCATATGGGAAGGGCGGCACAGCATGCGCATCGCATTGATTACCGGCGCTTCGAGCGGCTTGGGTCGCGAATATGCGCGGCTCGCGGCTGAAAAAGGCGGCTATGACGAGATATGGGCGGTCGCTCGTCGCGAAGAACGCCTGCGCGAACTTGCGGATGAGCTGCCGGTGCCGGTGCGTGCCCTGCCGCTCGACCTCTCGAAACGCGAATCGGCCGATCGCATGAGGGAGGCTCTTTCTGCGGCCAATGCGGATGGCGCTCTTGAAGTGGGCCTGTTGGTGAATGCGGCGGGCTTCGGCAAATTCGGAACCTACGAGGACCTTTCGTCTGCCGAAATCGATTCGATGATCGACCTCAATTGCCGCGCGCTCGTGGATATCACGCAGGTGGCGCTGCCTTTCATGCGCCGCGGTGGCCGCATCATCCAGATAGCTTCGAGTGCGTCGTTTATGCCGCTGCCGGGTCTTAATGTGTATGCGGCATCCAAGGCTTTCGTCCGCAGCTACACACGTGCTCTGCGCTATGAGCTGCGGGGACGTGGCATTCGCGTGACGGCCGTGTGCCCGCTCTGGGTGAAAACGGAATTCATTGCCGTGGCCCGCGATACGGAAAACGGCCAGACGGTGCGCCATCCCTTTCCTCAGCTGGGGGTGCGGCGCGTTCTCCGCTGGTCATGGGCGGTGAATGGCGTGGGGCTTCCCATCGCTACTTGCTGCGTGTCGGGAATGGCGATGCGCCTTGCCGGCAAGCTGCTTCCCTCGTGGCTGCTCATGTGGGCATGGGAAGGCTTGCGGCGAATCTAGCGCGCGCCTAGGTTGCCACGCATTGCTGCTTGGGATGCGACCAGGTGGCATGCGGAATTCGTCGCGCTTTGCCGCCGCGTGCGGCGTCTAGGTTGCCGCGCAGCCCCCGCCGCATCTTCGCTCGTCGTACAGCTCCGCCGCCGCGTTTCCTTTCTACAGCGGATGGTAGAACAGGATGATGTCCTCGTAGTTGCCATCGGGCAGGCGGAAACCGCCAGCAACGGTGCCGATGCGGATGAAGCCGAGACGTTCGTACAGATGAATGGCATGAATGTTGCTCGCCACCACCGCGTTGAACTGCAGGTTGCGGAATCCGAGTTCTTTCGCTTTCTGCATCGAATCCTTCACGAGCGCCTCGCCGATGTGCTTGCCGCGTGCCTGGGAATAGACCGCGTACGAAGCGTTGGCGGTGTGCCCGCAGCGTCCCACGTTGTTGGGATGCAGGATGTACAGGCCCAGAATCACGCCCGATCCATCGTCTTCAGCGACCGCGCTATGGCTTTGGCTGCGGAAGAATTCGTCCGCTTCTGCAGGGGGCATCGTGGTGTCCTGCGGGAACGAAACGCCGCTTTCAACCACTTCATTCCAGATGGCCGCCGCGGCTTCGGCGTCCGCCGGCGTGTATGCACGGATGTTGATTGCCATGAGATTCTCCTTTGAGTGCGTGCGATTCTAATTATCGCGGGAAAGCAGGAATACGGTCGAAAGAATGAAAAGCAAACCCAGCAGGTCCATTCCCGTGAAGGAGGTGCCCAGCCATATGACGGCGAAGCAGGTGGCGCTGAGGACCTCGATGCTTGCGAGCATGCTGGTGGGAGCAGGGCCAATGAGCTTGATCGCGTTGAAGTAGAAGAAGAACGCCGCAACTGAGCCGAGCAGCGCGAGGCCGACGACGATCATGAGCCAGGCGGTGAGGTCGAGCGTGGGCATGCTGGCCCACGGTTGCGCAATCGCGGCCATCACGATCGCGCCGATGACCATGGCCCAGGCCAGTACCGACACGTTGTCGTAGCGGGCAAGCAGCGACTCGGGAATGAGCGTGTAGAAGATCATGGACGTCGCGGCAAGAAGGCCCCAGATGAGCGCTTCGGGCGTCAGCACAAGCTGCGTGGGGTCACCGTGCGTCGCCAGGAAGAAAGTTCCCATGACAACGCAGATGACGGAAACCACTTCGAGCGGTCGGGGCGCTCGGTGCGAACCGATGCAAACCACGATGACCACGAGCACCGGTCCGATATATTCAAGAACGGTTGCCGTGCTTGCATTGGAGTAGTTGATTGCCATCAGGTAGGTGAACTGCGTGAAGAGCAGGCCGAATACCGCGAAGAGCACAATCTGCAGCAAGTCGCGCGGGTTTTTTACAGGCGCGAGAAGCCTTTTCCCTCTGAGGATCACCGCGATGGCAAACATCGAAGCGCCCGCGATGGCGATGCGGATGGAGGCGAGCCAGACGGTGTCAACTCCGTACGACGAGAAGACATATTGGGCGCACGAGCCCGAGAAACCCCAGAGGATTCCTCCCAATAGCGCGCAGATGATGCCAAGTGCTTTTGTTCTTCCCGATTCAGACATGCGGGGTATTATAGCCTCGCGGTGCAAGTGCGCACGCCATTGCTCCGCGAGAGGGTAAACAGACTTCTGACAAGGGGTTTCCTATGGACACGCGCGATGTGCATGAGCTTCTCGAAAAGGTGCGGGATGGCCTTGTTTCCCCTGAAGACGCGGCGGGCCAATTGCATATTGCTGCCGTGAGCGACCTTGGGTACGCGCAGGTGGACAATCTGCGCGGCTTGCGTCAGGGCGTGTCGGAGGTCATCTATGGTGCCGGCAAGACTACCGACCAGATTGCGGGCATCTGCCGCGCGATGCGTGAAGCGGGGCAGCGGCGCATTCTGATCACCCGCTTGGACGAGGATAAATTCGCCGCGCTTCCTGCGGAACTGGAAATCGCGTACCACGCCGAGGCACGGCTGGGCATTGCGGGCGGCATGCGCGAGCCTGACGGCGATGGCCCGGTGGTTATCGCGTGCGGCGGCACGAGTGATTTGCCTGTTGCGGAAGAGGCCGCGCTGACGGCGGAGTTCCTGGGCAACAAGGTCGCTCGCCTTTATGACGTGGGAGTCGCAGGACTTCATCGTCTGCTTGCCCATATCGATGAGCTTGCCGCGGCGCAGGTGGTTGTCGCGGTGGCGGGCATGGAAGGCGCTCTGCCGAGCGTGATTGGCGGGCTCGTGTCGTGCCCAGTGATCGCGGTGCCCACAAGCGTGGGATATGGCGCCAGCATGGGAGGCATATCCGCCCTGCTCGCGATGCTGAATTCTTGTGCGAGCGGCGTGTCGGTGGTGAACATCGACAATGGATTTGGCGCCGGTTACCAGGCGAGCCTTATCAATCATTTGCATGGGGGAGCTTAAGCGCCGCGCATATTGCCGGCATCGCCTGCGGGCGAGGGACTGCATCAACCGAATCACCCGAGGCGAAAGCGCACTCGCGTTCGCGCGCATGTGTAACCCAGCTGGGCGACTGTGTAACCGTCCACATGTTTTTACGTGAGTCTTTGTCGAACTGCGTACCTGTCGTCCAGAAAACGATAGAATGTGTTAATAGGAAACTATAGCGTCAGTGAATAAAAACCCAGCACGAGGCACGATTATGAACCTGTCACAGCTTTATTACTTTCAGAAGCTAGCGGAATTGCAGCATTACACCCATGCGGCGGAGGAGCTCTTCATTTCTCAGCCGACCCTTTCCCATGCCATTGCGAGCTTGGAAGAGGATCTGGGCTGCGAGCTTTTCCGTAAAAAGGGACGCAATGTGCGCTTGACCGAAGACGGTGAGGTCTTCAAGGGTTATGTCGACGAGGCGCTTGGCGTGCTCGATGATGGCGTTGCCGCGCTGAAGATTCGCCAGGGACGTCTTTCCGGCACCGTAAAAATCGGCGCCGTTGCGACGGTGCGCGCCGACTACCTTCCGGCGCTTGTTCTTGATTATCGCCGCAAGCGCGGAAATCTTATCGAGATGCGCATCGAGCAGGGCTCGACCCACGAGCTTGCCCCGATGGTGATTGATGGCCGGCTCGACTTGGCTATCGCGGCGCGTTTCGACGATCCGCGGCTTGTCTACACCGAGCTGTTCGAGCAGGATTTCTGCGCCATCGTGGGAAAGGAACATTCGCTCGCGCATCGCAAGTCGGTGTCCTTGAACGACCTGACCGAATACGAGCTGTACACCTATCGCCCCGACCAGCCGGTCGGCGCGCGCATCGACGCCCTTTTCCATGAGCACGGCATCGACCCGTCGACCATGCGCATGAACCGCGATAGCGATGACGAGGTGATGCTCGGTGGCATCGTGACTCGCGAGCCGGTGGTGGGCTTGGCTCTGCTTACCAACAGCCTTCTGCAGTATTCGGACCTTGTCGCGATTCCCATCAGCGATTCGGGCGTTGTCTATTCCGTGGGCATTCTCCAGCGGAAGGACGCACGTTTGAGCCCCGCTGCCAAGGATTTCCTGACCCATGTGGAGAACTTCGCCGTTCCCGACCGACTCCTTCCGCGCCTGTCGCAAGGAGCCGATTAGACCCTCGCAGTGATTGTGGGCGAACGGAGAAGATATGAAGCATGCTCGCGAGGAACTGAAGGAAACACCCCAAGAGAAGAAAAAAGGCAAAGGGCGCTCTCGTAAAGAGCGTCTTGCCGAAGCGCGGCCAAACGCTGGGCTGTCCAACGAGGTCCGGCCAAGCGAAGGCCAGTTTGCCGAAACGCGTCCCGTTGAAGGGCGGCCTAGCAAGAGGCACTTCAGTAAAGGGCGGCTGGTGCTGCTTGTTGTCCTTATTGCCGTGTGTTGCCTGATGGGAGCGGCACTTGGCGTGGCGGTGCAATATCCCGATCAGGCCTCGCGCTTTGTGCATGAGTTCGTACTGCATGATGCAAGCGCAGATGGCGCCGCGGGAACAAACGCCGGCGGCGCGAGCGAAGGCGCGGGCACAAGCGCGGATACGGCCGGGCAGAATGGCGCGGCGGGCGACCAGACGGACGGTGCCCAAGCGGCCGACCAGGCGAATTCCACGGGCGCCGCAGCTGACGGCCAAGGAGCCGCAAGCGAGGCGGATGCCAGCCAGCCCGGCATGGCAACGAAGCAGGTCGCCGCATATGGCAAGGTGAAGATCTATTCACCTATCGCGCAGAAAGACATCACCGGCATTCTCTTCCATCAGGCGTCTTATGAAACGGCGCTTGAGATGACGACGAAGCTCGACGAGGCCAATGCCGAAAAGATCTCGACGGAAAACCCGATGCGCGTGAACGCCAAGCAGACGGATGGCACCTGGGCCGATGCCGAGGCCCTGCATCTGTATCGCAGTGCGGAAACGACCGCGATGGACACCTCGCTTGACGTGGGCGCCAAGGCGGGAACGACGATATACGCGCCGGTGACGGGCACGGTTGTGCTCGTGAAGAAGTACAAGCTCTATGGCTACGTGCCCGACGTCGAAATCCATATCCAGCCCGAAGGCCATCCCGAGCTCGATATGGTGATGATTCACCAGAAGGATGCCCAGGTGAAGGCCGGAGATGAGGTCGTGGCGGGGACGACGCCGGTGTCATCGGTGCGCGATATCGCGAAGGACCTCACCGATGTTCAGCTGAGCTTCTATACCGAAGGGGATGACCCCGGCAATCATTCCCATATTCAGATGAACAACGCCGATGCGGAAGGGTATCGCGAGAACAGCCTGAAGGGCGCTATCAAGGTGGAGGAGTAGGCGGCGCGCGGCCAAGCGTGTGACGAACAGCTGATGGAATGCGATGTGCGAAAGCTGTGTCTGGCAAGCGCAAGTGGCGCGCGGCAGGCGAAGCGGCTCGTGCGAATGCCGAGTCCGCGCGGCAGGGCGGCAATCGCGACTGCGTAACACGGGCGTTGTATTCGTCGCGTATACTCAGAAGCGAGTGAGTTGAAGTCCGGGAACGGAGTGCATATGGGATTCTTTGACAGATTCACGCAGGGAAACAAGGGTCCGAAGAAGCCGAAGAAGTTTTTCGAGGTGAACGCGGGCACTTACAAGATTCTTGTCCATGGGACAAACGACACACAGGACCTTTTGAGCGCGGAAACGAGCCACATTCTGAAGGGAACCTCGGGCATCGCGATTGCCCTGTGCGAGCGTACCCCCGAACAGATCGAGGCGGGATTTCCCGATGAGCATTGCCTGAACGTGTGCGTGCGGAATGCGAAGTTCAGCAATCCGGATAACACCCTGGGCTACATCGATGTCGACCATGCGCACGCCGGCTTCTTGAAGGAGATTGTCGCGGAACATCAGCTGGTGGAGGCGCATGCGAGCCTGACGAACAACGGCAGCAAGTACCGCATGAACGTGCTCATTCAGCCGCCGGAGAATCGCAAGAAGCAGAAGCAGGCTGAAAAGTGGGAAGCCAAAAAGGCGGGAAGGAAGTCCTGATGGGCATTCGCGAAGCGGCCGCACAAGGGGTCAGCGTTCTTTCGACCGCGGTGCTGAAGCATGTCTTCAAGCGCCCGGCGGCAAACTTCCCCGGGAAGATTGCCCTGTATGTCGACCCTTCCATCATTGGCGAGCAGGCGCGCAAGTTGTCGCGCGGGTCGATTGTGGTGGTTGGCACCAATGGCAAGACGACCACGACGAACCTGCTTGCCGACGCGCTTGAGCTCTCGCAGCAGCGCGTGGTGTGCAACCGGACCGGCGCGAATCTCGATTCGGGCATCGCGACGGCTCTTCTGCATGCGGGCGAAAGCGACTGGGGCGTTTTCGAGTGCGACGAGATGTATCTCGCGCATGTTCTTCCCCAGCTGAAATCCGATTACGTGCTGTTGCTGAATCTGTTCCGCGACCAGCTCGATCGCGTGGGCGAGATCGACCATGTGCAGGAGAGCATCGTGGGCGCTCTGAATGCGAGCCCGCGGACCATCCTCATTTACAACACCGATGACCCGCTGTGCACCGCAATCGCCGATGCCGTTTCCAACAAGCGTATTGGCTTCGGGCTTTCGGAGAGCATGGGCATTTCTCAGAACACCGTTGCCGACGCGCAGATGTGCCAGCGTTGCTCGGGAATGCTGCAGTACGCGTATCGACAGTATGGCCAATTGGGGTCGTTCCATTGCGATAGCTGCGATTTCGGGCGCCACGATCCGAAGTACGCGGCGTCGCAGGTGCGTCTTGCGGCGGATGGGCTTTCCTTCGCGGTTGATTCGGGCGCGGCTCATGGCGAGATTCAAGCGCCCTTCAGCGGTGCCTATATGGTGTACAACCTGCTCGCCTGCTATGTGGCGGGCGTGCAGCTGGGCGTTCCGCAGGCGAATATCCAGCAGGCGATTGACGCGTTCAACCCCGAGAACGGGCGTCTGCAGCAGATGCGCATTGGCAGCCGGGATGTGCTATTGAATCTTGCGAAGAACCCGGTGGGCTTCAATCAGAACTTGAAGATCGTTGCGACAGGCGCGCGTGGTGTGGCTGCTGGGGAAGCGGCGGATGTGGCTGACGCGGATGCCACGGGTGTTGCCGGCGCGGAAGGCTTGGCCGCAGACGCGTCAGGTGCGGCGGCCACGAGCGCAGAGGGAGCGGCAGCTCCGGGTACGGCAGCCTCCGGTGCGGCGCGCGTCGCTGTGGCGCTTTTCATCAACGACAAGGAAGCCGACGGCCATGACATTTCGTGGCTGTGGGACGTGGACTTTGAAGAGCTGGCGGCCATCCCCGAGCTGGTCTGCTTTGCGGGTGGCATTCGCAAGAACGATATGCAGCTGCGCTTGAAGTACGCAGGCGTCGATGCGCAGCTGGTCGATTCCGCGGCCGATGTGGTTCGTGCGTGCGAATCGCTGCCGGCCGATTATCGCTTGTATTTCATTGCGAACTACACCGCGCTGCCGGCGGTGAGGGCCGACCTCATGCGGCTTGCTGCTGAAGGTGGTGCTGCTCAGGTGGCTGAAGGCGCGGTGGTGCGGGAAGCAGCAACCGATGGCAACGGCGCTGAAGCAGCTGGCGGCGCGGCGTCGACGGCGGAAGCAACTGGTGGTGCGGCTCCAGCGGCGGAAGCGACGAGCGGTACGACCACTGCGTCGCAAGAAGCGCCCGCGCATGCCGATGCCGATGGGCATGCATCAACGTGCCCGCTGTGCGGCATGTCACGCCCCTTGCGCATCGTTCACCTGTTCCCCGAGCTCATGAATCTGTACGGCGACGGTGGCAATCCGAAGGTGCTGCTGCGTCGCTGCCAATGGCGGGGCATTCCCGCTGAGGTCGTGGCGGTGAACCATGGCGAGGATGTCGATTTCAGCATGGCTGACATCGTCTTTTTGGGCGGCGGTCCCGACCGTGAGCAGACGCTCGCGTCCGTGCAGCTGCACGAGATGCGTGCGGATATCGCGGCCTACGTGGAGGATGGCGGCCCGATGCTCGCGGTTTGCGGCGGTTTCCAGATTCTTGGCCATGAATGGCTGCTTGCCGATGGCGAGATGGAAGGTCTGCATGTCGTCGACGTGACGACGAAGCGTGTCGATGGCGCCGCGCGCATCATCGACAACGTTAAGCTTGACTCGCCGCTCGCGAAGAGCCCCGTGATCGGTTTCGAGAACCATGCCGGTCGTACCTATCTGGGTGAGGGCATGCAGGCGTTTGGCGCGGTGACGAACGCGGCCGGATGCGGCAACAACGACGAGAGCCACGAGGATGGTGTGCGCTATCGCAATCTCGTTGGCACCTATTTGCATGGGCCGCTTCTGGGGAAGAACCCCGAGATTGCCGACTGGCTTATCGCGACGGCGATTGAGCGCCGCGTGGGGCATGCGGTTGATCTGCCGGCGCTTGACGACACGGTCGAGAAAGCTGCGAACGACTACATGGCGCATCGTCTGCGCTAGGAGCTCGATAGCGCTTCGCCTGCGCGAGCGTTTCGGACTGCAAGCATATGAATAACGGAAAGGCCTGCTGAGCAGGCCTTTCTTCTACTTGTGATACGGCTCGTGACGAATGATCTTGTGTGCGCGGTATATCTGCTCGAGTAGCACGACACGCGCAAGGTTATGGGGAAGGGTAATCGGGCCGAAGCTCATGCGCTCATTGCAACGGGCGGCAACGGTGGGCGTCACGCCGTCGCTTCCGCCAATGACGAAGGCGATATGGGACGTGCCCTGCACCGCAAGCGTTTCCAGCTTTGTGGCGAGCGCGGTGCTCGAGGTTTCCTTCCCGCGGATATCGAGAAGAATTATATGCGCGTGAGCAGGGAGTTTATCAAAGCGCGCAAGAATCTCGCCCTCTTCGCGCTGAGGCGTGCTATCGGGAACTTCCTGCACATCGATGCTGGTGTAGCCCTGAAGTCGCTTCAGATATTCGGCGCAGGCGTCTTTCCAGAATCGCTCTTTGAGTTTGCCAACGGCTATGACGGTAGTTTTCTGCATGCGAGCATGGTAGCGGATTCGCTGGCGGAATGGAGGTCGTATTGCCTTACGAACCCGCAGGCGTGCATGCGGCGAGGGCTTTGCAAACCCGCAGGCGTGCATGCGGCGGGCATCACGCGCATGCGGCTAGGAATTTTTCAGCTGGGCAATTCTATTCAGCGCCGCCGCTTCATGGCGAGCGCCGGCATCCGGATACATTTCCGACGCTGCGAGAATTCCCTCTTCCAGCTTTGCCAACACATCGTCAACGACTGATTGCGCCTCTTCGCTATCAAGACCCCAATTTGCCGCTTCAGCAGCGATGTCGGCCTTTCCCACAAGCTCTGGCTGGATAAGCCCATTGATGCGCATGGATAGGAATTTCGTGCGGGGCTCCACCTCGGTGATGGGCACCACATCATAGAGCGGCGCAAGAGCGGGAATCATGGGCTCGCGGTAAAGCAACGCCGTGTTCTTGGCATGCGCATCCCAATTTCCTAAGGCGAGATTCACCGTCATTTGGCGCAGCAGTTCCGTCATTTCATTTGCGGGATTGGCGGCGAACTTTTGCAATAGCGCGGCGATGCCAGCATATGTTGGGTCGTCACCTCTGGGCGCGTTGGTGGAAGCGTATTTGTCGTGAGAATCGAGGCCAAGCGCCTGACAGGCATCCTCCTGGTGCAGGCGTTTCGCAAATCGCGGACTGTCGCCGGCAATCCTGTCGTAGCGTTCGACGACGAGCGTTGCCGGCGTGTCTTCGATATCGAGAAGTGCGACTCGCGAAGTTTTCGCTGCATAGCCGGCAGCCGTCATGGCCCACGCTTCTGATTCCGCCACACCAGGATATTCGCGTGTGTTTTCGGGCTTAAGGATATGGGTGCTGGGAGCGTCGCCGACTGGTAGCAGGATTCCTGTCGCGTTCACGTGTCCGACGCCTGCAGGAAGTGCGGGCATGGCAACGCAGAGCTTCTCCTGGAAGCCACCAAGCGACATGCGGAAGAGTTCGCTGTCCGGGCGTGGCATACGCTCCGCGATGGTTGAAAGCTTTGCCGCGAGTTCTGTCGCCGCGACGTTCTCGTATTCCGCTGCATGGGCGTGCTTGTCGCCATGTTCGAATACGCGCACCGCGCCGGCGCATTCCCAGCCAATTTGCGCAAGAAGGCCGATCCAATCGTAGGGCGACACGCCAAGGCTTCGACAAATTTCATCGCGGCGATTGCCTTCGGGAAGGAGCCCGTTGAACCAGTTGGAGGTCTTCGATTCTCCGAACGGCCGCGCTTTAGCGGGAAAGGCGAGCGACAGTACCGGTCGTCCTGTCAGCTTTTGAGTGATTTCGGGAGTGTATACGAAGCGTCCGCCTTTGCGGTTTTCAACGATATGGCCGATAAGCTCTTCGCCCAAATACACGTCGAGCCTTCTCATTCGGTCACCTCCACATCGGCGGTTTTTGGAAGGATGACCAGGCGGTAGCCGAGTATCTGGAGGTATTTTTCGACCTTGGCTGTCGAGACGCTTTTGCCTGTTTCGAGCGCAGAAAGCGTTACGGCGGAAAAGCCGAGCTTCTTCGCCATTTGAGCCTGCGTGATGCCGCGCTCTCTGCGCGCTTCGCGGAGGAATTGGCCGATATCCTCGAAGGAATACGCGTTGGTCCACATGGCGAGGCTCCATTCAAAATACTTTACAGAATGCGTTTTTAGGGAAGTATACAAAATACTTTATAAATGCTCAATATTGAGAATATAAAGTATTCTGAATAATTGCTGATAAATTGCCTGGTTGGGGCTTGCCTGCTGGCGAATAGCCCGCTGCGGAATCGCACACATGCAGCCCGCTGCGGAATCGCGCGCTCGCAGTCAGAGCCGCGAGTTCGCCCGAGGAGTCGTTCTAGCCGGTGGAATCGTTCGCCGTTGTCGATTCGCTTTCGTCGGCGGAATCGCCCGCTGTGGCAAGAATCGTGCCCGTGGTCGAATCGACGATGTCCTCGCTATAAGGCGCGAGGCCCTCGTCCATACGCTCCCGCATGGTGCTCCATTCGTCGAGCTGCGCGATATCCCACCAAATGTCGTCCGAATACTCGGAGGTTACGGGGAAGGTGGCGGAGTAGAGTTTCTGCGACGAATCGAAGCCGCGGAAGCTGTTCGCCAGGCTTAGGATCTCGGTGACATCGAGGTCGGTGTTAACGCATTCGGCGCACGAGTTGATCGCGCCCGCCATCGTGACCGGGTCACTCGAAAGAATCTTGTTGACTATCGCCGCAAGCACCAGCCGCTGGTTCGCGGCGCGATAAAGGTCGCCTTGCCCCACAACGTTCTCATACGAATTGCGCGACCGGCACAGGATGAGCGCCTGTTCCGCATTAAGCGTCTGCAGGCCCGCATCAAGATGACCGCCCGCATCCTCGTCGTCGATGGTCATGGGCACATCCACCTCGATGCCGCCAATGGTGTCGACGATGCCGATGAAGCCGTCGAAATCCACTTCCGCATAATGCGAAATGGACACGCCGGTGAGCTGCTCGACCGCCTGCACCGCAAGCGTGGAGCCGCCGAAGGTATGCGCGGCATTGATCTTCTGGTCGCCATATTCTCCCAGGTCAACCTTCGTATCACGGGGAATGGAAACAAGCGTGAGCGATTTCTGCTGCGGGTCGATACGCGCGAGAATGATGGTGTCGGTGCGGAAAAGTCCCGCAAGCTCCGGATCGTCGTCGCGCTCCGTCGATTCGTCGGTGCCCATCAGGAGCATGTAGAAGGGCTGCCCGTTTTCCACTTGGGTAAGCGTGTCCCAAAGGCTCGAGTCGAGTCCCTGGTGAAGCGTCTTGTTGATGCCGCCGACGATACCCACGCACACGAGTACAAGGGCGACGGCCACGGCAGCGCAGGTGGTGGCGATGCGACGCCTTTTGCGCTGACGTTTGGCGATGGTGGCGTAGCGCGGCATGGCGCTTGTAGCTGACCAGGCACTCGCCACATGGCGGGGAGTGTTGCCGAAAGCGCCACGTTCGTCATATGCGGTGGCACTGCCAGAGGTGCGCGTCGCGTTTTCGCCCGGCGTGCCATCGATGCGCGCGCTGCTTCCGTAATTCCGCTCACGCGCGTCGAAGGCGCGGGCGCCGCGATAATCCTTTCCCGAACCGTAGTTTTCGCGCGCATAGTCTTGTGCGGTCTTCTTCGGAATGCCGGATGGGGGAATGTTTTGTGCGTTTTGAGAGTTTGCGGCTCCTCGTGAGTCCGGAGTGCTTGCGGCTCTTCGTGGGCTCGGGCCCGGATTGCCTTGAGCGCTTGCAGCGCCTGGACCCGGAGCGCCCGCCGCGCCCCGTGCGCCCGCAGCTTCCTGCGCAGCTTGGTCACCATGGCCATTGCGTGTCGGTTGCGGCGTTTTATTCCCATACGAAACTCCCGCATCGGAAGCGATGCGTCTGCGCGGTGCGTATTTATCGTGCCTTCTCATGCGGGCATTTTCCCGCCCCCGCGAAGGCCCCGCGCCCGCTGCATGAGAAAACCCCTTTTGGAGATGCATCTCGGGCAAATGGTGTAAGGCTTTGCGTGGTATCGTTGAGTTCTTCCCCCGCATCAGCTGCGCTACACTTATGCGACCCGATTTTTTTTCGACGGAGGCTTCATGACCGAATCGTTGTATAGAAAGTATCGCCCCCAGACATTCGCGGATGTCGTGGGTCAGGACGCGATTGAACGCACGCTGCGCAACGCGCTTTCACAGGACAAGGTTTCGCATGCCTACCTGTTCACCGGCCCGCGCGGTACCGGCAAAACGACGACGGCGCGCCTTATGGCGAAGGCGATTCTCTGCGACAAGGGCACCACGCCCGACCCGGATGGTACCTGCGAATCGTGCCAGATGATCGCGGCGGGAACGCACCCCGATGTCTACGAGCTCGACGCGGCAAGCCGCACGGGCGTGGAGAATGTGCGCGAGGAGATTATCGGGCGCGTGAATTTCGCTCCGACGATTGGCCGCGCGAAGATCTACATCATCGACGAAGTTCACATGCTTTCGACGGCGGCTTTCAACGCGCTTTTGAAGACGCTTGAAGAACCGCCTGATCATGTGGTGTTCATCCTCTGCACGACCGACCCGCAGAAGGTGCCGGCGACCATCCATTCCCGTTGCCAGCGTTTCGATTTCCATCGCATATCCGACGATGAAATCGTGTCGCGCCTCGGTGCGGTGTGCGTGTCGGAGGATGTTGAATTCGAGCCGGAAGCGCTCGCGCTCATTGCCGCCCGCAGCGATGGTGGCATGCGAAACGCGCTGACGACGCTCGAGCAGCTCATCGTGTTCTGTGATGGGAAGGTCACGCTTTCGGGCGCCGAGGATCTTTTGGGCTCGCTTGACTCGAACGATATGGCCGAGATTGTACGGGCGATTGGCAATCGCGACGCGCGGAAATGCTTCGAGTGGACCGCGCAGTATGTTGAAACGGGTGCCGACCTTGCGCAGTTCGTCGAGGACTTGGCGGCTCGCGTGCGCACCTTGTACGTGATGTCGGTTGCTGGCGAGAACGTGGCGGTCGAGCTGAACGACGCGGACCGAAAAGAGTATCTCGAAGAGCTGCGGCTGTTTGGAACCGACCGGCTCGCGCGCCTGCTGACGGTGGTGGGCGACCTGCTCAATGAGCTGCGGAATGCGCGCAATCCACGTTTGGCGTTTGAGATTGCCCTCACGCGAATGGTCCATCCCACGGCCGATTTGACGATTGAAGCGCTCGCTGAGCGCGTGGAAGAGCTTGAGCGCGCGCTCGCGCGTATGGCGCAAGGTGGCGTGGCGGTTGCTGCGTCCGTGCCGGGTAGCGTGGCGCCCGCGCAGGGTGGCGCGGCTGGTGGCGGTGCTGCGGTTGCGGCGCCTGGTGCTGTCGCGCCGAGCGCCCCGGCTCCTGCGCCGGTTTCTCCGGCGAATGCGGCGCCGGTGTCCACACAAGCGAACGTCGCGCCGGCTGCTGAGAAGGCTGCTTCACCTGCGCGTGAAGCTGTGCCTGAGGCTGCGCCGACCGCTGCACGCCAGAGTGCGCCGCAACAAGCTCAGCCTGCGCCGGCTCCTGTGACACCCCAAGCGCCCGCCGCACCTGCCGAGATGCCTTCACAGGCAATGTCGCAGAATCAGGCGGTGGCGAACGCCCCTGTTCAGGCAGCGGCTTCTGCTCGAGAAGCGACGCCTGTGCAGGAAGCGCCTGCGACTCCCGCCACGCCAGCTGCGCCCGCTCAACCTGCTGCACAAGCTGGCGTGGCTTCGGGCTCCTCTGCGACGGCGGCGCGCATTCTCGCGAACAACGCGGAATTGCAGCGCAGTTGGAAGGCGGCGCTCGACAGGCTCAAGGCGGTCAAGCCCGCTTACGCGGTCCTTTTCATGAATGTGAATGTCGCGCCTGACGCGGCGGGGAACAGCATCGAGGTCACCTTCCCGGCGGCGAACAATTTCGCCTACGCCGTGGCGGGAAAGCCCGAGGTGTATGACGAGCTTGAGCGCGCGATTGCGGAAGTCTTTGGCGCGCCGGTGACGGTTCGCCTGATGAAAGCGGGTGAAGCGGCAGCTGCGGCTCCCGCGCCGGCACCTGCGGCAGCGGCGAGCGCGGCTTCTGCCCCTATGCCGCATGCGGCTCCCGCACCTGTGGCTTCGGCGCCGGTGGCACCCGCGCAGAACGATTCGCAGGTATTCATTCCGCCGACCGCTCCGGCGGAAGTGCGTGAACGCGCGATGCAGGGAGGAATGAACGCTCCGATGGGCGGTGCCGCGCAAGCGCCAACCCCCGCATCCCCTGCCGTAGTTCCCGCTCCGGCAAGCGCGCCGGCGGCGTCCGATTCCTCATGGGATGAGGTACCGGTGGACGTGTACGACAGCTATGCCGACGAGGCGTCTTATGACGACCCATATGGCTCGCCCTACGATGCGCCTTATAACGCCCCTGCCGTAGCACCCCGCACCGCCGCGCCGCGCAACGTCCCAGCCGCATCCCCAAGCGCTGCCCCGCGCAATGCGGCTCCCGCGCCTGCGAGCGCCATGCCCGCAAGTCGCATGCCCGCTAGCGCTGCCAACGCTCCTGCAAGCTCTCCGGCACCGGCGGCCGTTTCCCCTGACATTCCTGAAGATTCAGGGGACATCAACGGGATTCTCGCATCGGCTTTTGGCGATTCGGTAAGCTTTGAGCAGGTTGACGACGTATAAGACGGCAGCTTGTGATGCGAAACGGAAACACGCGGAATGAGCTCGTCGGTCGCGGTCGCGCGCTACGCATGGCAGCGGACTGAAGACGGCTAAACCGCTGAATAGAACAACGGATGCATAACGCGAAGATGGAGTAGACCATGGATATGAAGAAGATGATGCGCCAGGCGCAGAAGATGCAGCTTCAGCTGAACAAGGCGCAGGAAGAAGTGAAGACGATGACCTGCGAGGGAACCGCAGGCGGCGGCATGGTAAAGGCTGTTGTGCGTGGCGACTCGACCCTCGTGAGCGTCGAAATTTCGCCGATCGTCGTCACGCCTGACGACGTGGAAATGCTCCAGGACCTGGTCGTGGCGGCGGTCAACGACGCCATGCGCGAGATGAATGAGGTGGCGGCTGCTCACCTGAATGCCGCGACGGGCGGAATGAACCTCCCGAAGATGTAAGAACTCCCGAGCCGCCTGATGCGGTTGCAAGGTCGCTTTCGCTTTGCGAATCGGCGTCCATTCCGCACGGTGACTCCGCCGGGCCGCCCGTAGGGGCGGCCTTGCGTTTTGATTCCCGGGGCGCTTCCACATGAAGCCGCCCAA
>CAVFFT010000058.1:0-48591 GCA_963621885.1 bacterium | reverse complement strand
CGCGTCGTTGCCTAGCTCGTGGCCGCCGGCATGTCGGTTACCTGACGCATCGCCTCTAACGCGTGGTCGCCTAACGCGCGGCCGCTTGATATGGCGGTCGCCTGATGGCTCTTCAACGCGATAGACCGCTCCCGTGTGGGTGGGTACAATACCGCGGGGAGGTTGAGACGTGAAACCAAACGAACAAACACATCGTGTCATGGTCGGCGAGGTGCCGGTGGGTGGAGGTGCACCGTGTGCGGTGCAGTCGATGCTCAATGCGGCGCCCGATGACGTTGACGCGAATCTTGCCCAGATTGAGCGCCTTGCCGCGGCGGGCTGCGAGATTGTGCGCATGGCGATTCCGAAACGGGAATACGTGCCCGCTTTCGCCCGCGTTTGCGAGCAAAGCCCGTTGCCGGTGGTTGCCGATGTGCATTTCGACTACCGCATCGCGGTGGAAGCGGCGCAGTGCGGTGCCGCGAAACTGCGCATCAATCCTGGGAATATCGGCTCGTGGGAGCGAACCGACCAGGTGATTGACGCCGCGCGGGAAGCCCATATTCCCATTCGCATTGGCGTGAATGCCGGGTCTCTCGACGATGCGATTCAGCAGCGCGGCGATTTGACGCAAGCGGAAAAGCTGGCCGAATCGGCCTGCGAATACGTGCGGCATTTCGAAGAGCGCGGCTTCGAGGACATCGTGATTTCGGCGAAGGCGCATGATGTCATGACGACCGTCGAGGCCTACCGCATCCTTGCCAAGCGCATCCCTTCGGTGCCGCTGCACATTGGTATCACCGAGGCTGGCACGCTTTTCCAGGGGCTGATCAAATCGTCGGCAGGCCTGGGCGTGCTTCTGGAAGAGGGTATTGGCGACACCATGCGCATCAGCCTGACTGACGATCCGGTGCGGGAAGTGCAGGCGTGCTGGACGCTTCTGCAGGCGCTTGGCTTGCGCCGCCGCGGCCCCGAGATCGTTTCGTGCCCCACGTGCGGGCGCTGCAAGGTGGACATGATCGCCATCGCCCAAGAGGTCGAAGGGCGTTTGCGCACGGTCGCGAAGCCGGTGCGCGTCGCGGTCATGGGCTGCGTGGTGAATGGTCCGGGCGAGGCGCGTGACGCCGATATCGGCATCGCCTTTGGCGACGGCCGGGGCATCCTTTTCCGCAAGGGTGAGGTTTTGCGGAAAGTATTGGCCAATGAGACGGTCGATGCGCTTATGGAAGAGATTCAAGCATTATGATGCGAAACGCAGATTACGAACTTTGCGTCGAAGACGGGGACGGAGAACAGCGATGACGCGCGTTATTTCACTTAGCAGACTTTACATGCCCACTCTGAAGGAGGATCCGGTCGAGGCCGAGCTTGCGAGCCATCGTCTGCTTTTGCGCGCCGGCATGATCCGCCGGACCGCTTCGGGCGTTTACACCTTCCTTCCCCTGGGCGAGAAAGTGCTTCAAAAGGTCGAGGGAATCATCCGCGACGAGATGGACGGCGTTGGCGCCCAGGAGATCCTGATGCCCGCGCTTCAGCCTGAAGAACTGTGGAAGGAATCGGGTCGCTGGGACGACTACGGTCCGGAGCTCATGCGCCTGCGTGACCGCCACGACCACGGCTTCTGCCTCGGGCCCACTCACGAGGAGCTCATCACCGCGCTCGTGCGCAACGAGCTGCGCTCCTACAAGCAGCTTCCCACGACGCTCTATCAGATTCAGACGAAGTATCGCGACGAGATTCGTCCGCGCTTCGGCCTGCTTCGTTCGCGCGAATTCATCATGAAGGACGCCTACTCCTTCAACGAGAGCCAGGAAAGCCTGCAGAAGGTCTACGATGAGATGGGCGCCGCCTACGGACGCATTTGCGAGCGCTGCGGTCTTGACTACCGTCCGGTCGAAGCCGACTCCGGCCAGATTGGCGGCAAGGTGACCACCGAGTACATGGCGCTTGCGGAAGCGGGCGAGGCCGAGCTCGTCACCTGTCCCTCGTGCGGTTACGCGGCTGACACCGAGGCGGGCGCCTGCGTGTGCGAGTGCACCTGCTACGAGGTGGAAGGTCTTACGAAGATCTCCACTCCTGGCATCGGAACCATTGCCGACCTCGCGGCGTTCCTGAACATTCCGGAATCGTCGACGGTGAAGGCCCTCTGCGGCATGATTCCCGCCGAGGATGGTGAAGGCGAGATTCCGGTCGCGCTGTTCATTCCGGGCGATCATGAGCTTAACGAGCTGAAGGCCGAGAAGGCCTTTGGTGATTTCCGCCTGATGACCGACGAAGAAATGGTCAAGGTCGGCCTTCCCAAGGGAAGCATCGGACCGGTTGGCCTGCCGGAGGGCGTGCGTTGCGTGTGCGATGCGAACCTGCAGAAGGTGGCCAAGTGGACGGTTGGTGCCAACGAGGATGGCTTCCATTTCGCGGGCGCGCGTCCGGGCGTCGATTTCACCGTCGATGCATGGGAAGACCTCGCGCTGGTGAAGGGCGGCGACGCCTGTCCCGAATGCGGTGTTGCGATGGACAGCTGCCGCGGTATCGAGGTCTCGCAGATCTTCCAGCTGGGCACGAAGTACTCCGAGACCATGGGCGCCACCTATCTGGACGCGCAGGGCAAGGAGCAGCCGTTCCTCATGGGTTGCTACGGCGTTGGCGTGACGCGTACCCTCGCGGCCATCATTGAGCAGCATAACGACGAGCGCGGCATCATCTGGCCTGAGGCCGTTGCGCCTGCCACGGTGATCGTGGTTTCGCTTGGCAAGGAAGGCGACGAGGTTGCCGAGGCGGCAGCGAAGATCGCGGACGATTTCGCGGCGGCGGGCGTGGAGGTCGCGCTTGACGACCGCAAGGAGCGCCCCGGCGTGAAATTCGCCGATGCGGACCTCGTGGGCTGGCCGGTCCAGGTGACCGTCGGCAAGCGTGGCCTGAAGGAGGGCACGGTCGAGGTGAAGGTGCGTGCCACGGGCGAGCGTGCCGATGTGCCGATCGAGGGCATCTGCGATTACGTGAACTCGCTGGAGCTGCTGTAAAAGGAACAGCTGCGGCAAAAGGAATAAGGAGCCGACGTGGACTTCACGCTGGACGCTTGCGGAATCGCGGTTGAATGCCGCGTTCTGGAAATGGGAAACGACCTGGTGGTGACGCTTCAGGGTGGCGATGCGGGCCACGTGGGCAGCACCGCCATGGCCCTGCCGCGCGAAAGCCTGACGGGCGTCGGTCGTAGCGCGACCACCTCGACGCTGAACCGGATGGGCCACAAGGACGATTTTCTCGCGAATCCGCTGGCGCATGCGCTTGCCGCGCGCTTGGATTGCGCGGTCGTTTGCGTCGCGGGCGTGCATGTGGATGGCGCGACCCCCGCGCAGATCGCGGCGATTCAGGGTGTGGTAGACGAGGCGGCGCAGCGGATATGCGCATGGTACGAGGAGGCTCATCATGCCTAAGAAGCGGGTTGTTGTCGGCGTGACGGGTGCGAGTGGTTTGCCGCTTGCCCGGCGCACCCTTGCGGTTCTCCACGATATGCCCGATGTCGAAACGCATCTGGTCGCGACGGAGAATGCCCTGCTCACCGCCGAATACGAGCTCGATTCGTCTTTCGATGAGCTCGTCGCGCTTGCCGATGTGTATTACCAGGGGAATCCGCTTGATGCCGCCATTGCGAGCGGCACCTTCGATACGGTGGGCATGGTGGTTGTCCCTTGCAGCATGAAGAGCGCGGCGGGCATCGCGCACGGCTTCTCGGACAATCTGCTTCTGCGTGCGGCGGATGTGTGCGTGAAGGAGAAGCGCCCGCTCGTGCTTGCCGTCCGCGAAACGCCGCTTTCTCCCATCCATCTGGCGAACATGTCGACGCTTGCGAGTCTGCCTCAGGTGTGGGTGATGCCGCCGGTCATGACCTGGTATATGAATCCCACGACCATCGCCGAGATGGAGCACCACATCGTTGCGAAGATGCTCAAGCCCTTGGGAATTGCGGTGCCCTCCTACCATTGGGGCGAGGATGAGCCGCCGCGCCCGAATCCCGAGCGCGATCCGAAACGCGCTCCCATTCATATGGCATAAGGGGCGGGCAATCCTGAAACCCTGTTCGTGCCCGGCGAGCGAGAGCGCTCGCTGATTTTCGCGCATCAACAAAGGCCCCGCGAGGCGGGGCCCGAAGTGCGTTTTATAGAATCTCGTGCGAAAACTCGCAGCGAGAAGGCGGGTAGCGTCCCGCGCGGCGAAGCGCGAAACTAGAACTCGGTCAGTTCTCCCAAATCGATATGCATGTGATCGCTCAGATCTTCTGATCCGAATCCGAAGCCGTCGAGGCTTTCCCAGCGGTTGCTGCCGCGTGTGCCGGCATCGTCGTTTTCCGCCATCGGACCATACGGCGTGAGAATGATCTGCTGGACGTCGTAGACCTCCCGCTCATCCACTTCGACGGTCATGACGCTCGGCCTGCTGCCATCGCGCGGATCGGTCGGGGAGCCGGGGTTCAGGAAGAGCACGCCGTTCTCGTCTTTGCGCAGCGGGACATGCGTGTGGCCGCTTATCACGACGCGCGTGCCGGCGGGCAGCTCGGCGGGAATGTCTTCCGGCTTATGCACGACGTAGAAGCGTACGCCCATAAAGCTGGGTCGCGCGACATCATGAACCGTTTTGCCGTAGTCGTAATGACGATCGCAATTGCCGTACACGGAAACGGTGGGGGCGATCGACTCGAGCTCCCTCATCACGGATTCGCTGCAGGTGTCACCTGCGTTGATGATTGCGCCGCAATGACGGAATGCTTCATGAACGCTTTCAGGAAGCTGTCCGTGTATGTCTGAGATAATGCCTAAAATCATGCCCCGCATTTTAGTCAATTCATTCCCGCGCGGCAATTTTGTGGTGACATTTGCACATTTGGAATTGTGCTTTCGCGTGAGTTTCCCGTCGGGGGCGGGCCTTGCCGTTCACCCGAGGCCCCGTCGCCTGATACTATGGCTTTAAAAGCGAACAGCGTGAATGGCGGCGCTCGCGTGAACACTCGCGATGGCGTTAGCGAGAGCGCGTGCGAAAACGTCCACGGCGGCGTTGACAGCACGCGAATGAGCGTTCGCTTCGGCGCGCCACAACGCAAATGAACGCTCGCGACGATACGCGCGACAGCGCGAACAGGAAACCGATAACGGAGGATTCATGGCGGATTACATAGAAGGCAAGCGACCGGTCATCGAGGCGCTCACACACGGGGTGCCCATCGATTCCGTCCTGGTTGCCGACAACCTGAAATCGGACAGCCTTCTCGAAACCGTTGAGCGGAAATGCCGCCAGCAGAATGTTCCCGTGAAGCGCGTGCCTCGCCACGTGCTCGACGAGAAGTCCGCGCGCGGATCGCATCAGGGCGTCATGGCGCGGGCGAAGGCCTTCGGCTATCTGGGCATTGGCGAGCTTATCGACCGGGCGCAGGCGGACTTCGAGGCGAATGGCCGCGCTCTCGTCATCGTGCTCGACCACATCAATGACGCGGGCAATCTGGGTGCCATCGCGCGTTCCGCCGAAATTGTCGGCGCGAGCGGCATCGTCATTCCCAACAAGCGTAGCGCCCATGTGACCGCGACGACCTACAAGAGCAGCGCGGGCGCCATCACGCATATTCCCGTCGCGCAGGTCGCCAATCTCGCGGCGACGATGGACCGCCTGAAAGAGGCGGGCTTTTGGGTTGCCGGCGCAAGCGAGCGGGGTTCCGAGACGGTCTGGGATGCCAATTTCGCGGGCCGCATCGCGCTTGTCATGGGCAACGAGGCGACGGGTCTCGCGCAGCGGACCTGGGAAAAGTGCGATTTCCTCGTGTCCCTGCCCCAGGTGGGCGAGGTCGCGAGCCTGAACGTCGCGCAGGCGGCGACGGCGCTCATGTACGAATGGCTTCGCCAAAACTGGAAGCGCTAGACAGCGGTAGAAGGGGCTTCGGAACATGGCGCAGCGGCGGAAAAGAATGCTCATTGTCGACGGCTACAATGTGCTTCGCTCGGGAAGGCGATACAAGAGCATCGCGGGACCGGACTATACCGACGACTCTTTCAACACCGCCCGCGAGCGGCTTATCAACGACGTGGTCAATTTCGCGGGGAACACCTGGGAGGCCTACGTTGTCTACGATGGTGGCGGCAACGAGTATTCCGAAGGCGCGGTGGAATCGGTCGGCCGCGTGAAGATGATGTTTTCGCCGGCGGGCTCCTCGGCCGACAAGGTGATTGAGCGCCTGGCGCACGAGGGCCGCACGCGCGGCCTCGAAGTGATGGTGGTGACAAGCGATGCGACCATCCAGGACACCGTTTTCGGCGGCGGCGTCGACCGCATGAGCGCGAACGGCTTCTCGCGCGAGATCGAAATGCTCGAAGAGGATGTGCGCGAAGACGAGGCGCCAAAGGTGGCGCGCAAGATGACTTTGGGCGAGCGCATCGACGCGGATACGCTTGCGAAATTGAAGGCCTTGCGCGACGGACGCTGATTTTTGCGCCATCGGCGCGTTTTTCCCGCGAGAATCGCCGCGATTCCGAAAAATTTTGGCGAAGGAAAACGCAGATGAATCGCCAAAAATAGCAAGGAAACTACACACTTGCTAAAAAAATTTCTTGACTTGCCACTATAGCGTAACTATCTTAGTACCTTGCGTCTTTTCGCAGAATCAGTCCTTTTATTGAAGGAGGAACCAACAAGTGGCGCAGTCAATAAAAACGGTTCCCAACAGGTATTATAGGGAACGGACCAGCTTCGCGAAGATTCCACCGGTTATGGATGTCCCCAACCTCATCGCTATCCAGACGGACAGCTTTGATTGGTTTAAAAATGAGGGCCTCGGTGCGACACTTGCGGATATCAGTCCCATCGAGAGCACGACGAAAGACATGTGCGTCGAATTCGGCGACTACTATTTCGGCGACCCGAAATTCACCGTCGAAGAGTGCCGGAGGCGCGATTGCTCCTTCCAGGCACCGCTCTATGCTCAGATTCGCTTCATCAACCGCTTGACGGGCGAGATCAAGGAGCAGGAAGTCTTCATGGGCGACTTCCCGATGATGACGCCGCAGGGCACCTTCATCATCAACGGCACTGAGCGCGTCATCGTGTCCCAGCTCGTCCGTTCTCCCGGCGTGTACTTCTCCGCCGAGCATGAGCGTCCTTCCAACAAGCTCGTGTACAACGCGAAGGTCATCCCGAGCCGCGGCAGCTGGCTCGAGTTCGAGACCGACAAGCGCGACGTGCTTTCCGTGCGTATCGACCGCAAGCGCAAGCAGCCGGCAACCCTGATGCTGCGCGCTCTTGGCCTGGCTGAAACGCGCGAGGAGATCATCGACATTCTCGGCAGCTCCGAGATGGTGCTCCGCACCCTCGAGCGCGATCCCGCGACCACCAAGGAAGAAGCGCTCATCGAGCTCTACAAGCGCTTCCGTCCCGGCGAGCCGGCGACCATCGACTCCGCCCGCACGCTGCTTGAGGGTCTCTTCTTCAACCCGCAGCGCTACAACCTGGCGAAGGTCGGTCGTTACAAGATCAACCAGAAGCTCCATGGCGGCGCCGACATCGAGAGCTCGACGCTCACCACTGACGACATCGTGGCGACCATGAAGTACATCGTCGCGCTGCATGATGGCGAAGAGGGCTACACCACCGACGACATCGACCATTTCGGCAACCGCCGCATCCGCACGGTTGGCGAGCTGATCCAGAACCAGTTCCGCATCGGCCTTTCGCGCATCGAGCGCGTCGTGCGCGAGCGTATGAGCATGCAGGATCCCGATGAGATCACGCCGACGAGCCTGATGAACATCCGCCCGATCGTGGCGGCCATCAAGGAGTTCTTCGGCTCCTCGCAGCTGTCCCAGTTCATGGACCAGTCGAACCCGGCAGCGGGCATCACGCACAAGCGTCGTCTTTCCGCACTGGGCCCCGGCGGTCTGTCGCGTGAGCGCGCAGGCTTCGAAGTCCGCGACGTTCACACCTCCCACTACGGCCGCATGTGCCCGATTGAAACGCCTGAAGGCCCGAACATCGGCCTTATCGGTTCGCTCGCGACCTACGCGCGTGTCAATTCCTACGGCTTCATCGAGACCCCGTACCGCCGCGTTGTCGACGGCAAGGTGACCGACGATGTCGACTACCTGACCGCCGATGTCGAAGAGAACTACGTTATCGCTCAGGCGAGCGAGTGCTTCGACGAGGAGACCCGCGAGTTCGGTACCTGGGTCGACGGTAAGTTCGTCAAGAGCACCCGCATTCTGTGCCGCATGAAGGACGCGAACGGCGTCTTCGGCGAGCCGGGCGAGGTTTCGGTCGACCAGGTCGACTACATGGACGTTTCCCCGCGTCAGATGGTATCCGTCGCAACGTCGCTCATTCCCTTCCTCGAGCACGACGACGCGAACCGCGCCCTCATGGGTTCGAACATGCAGCGCCAGGCGGTGCCGCTGCTCAAGCCGCATGCCCCGCTCGTTGGTACTGGCATCGAGGAGCGCATCGCGGTCGACTCCGGTGAGCTCATCACCGCGCAGAACGCCGGCGTTGTTGACTACGTCGATGGCCAGACCATCATCATCGAGAACAACGATGGGGAATACGACGAGTACCTCATCCCGAAGTTCCAGCGTTCCAACCAGAGCTACTGCACGAACCACAAGCCGCTCGTGCGTCCGGGCGACGAGGTCGCGGCGGGCGACGTGCTTGCCGACGGTCCGTCCGTCGACCATGGCGAGCTTGCTCTGGGCCAGAACCTCATGATCGCCTACATGCCGTGGGAAGGTTACAACTACGAGGACGCTATCGTCGTGTCCGAGCGCGTGGTGTCTGAGGACCTCCTGACGAGCATCCATATTTCGGAATACGAGCTCGACGCGCGCGACACGAAGCTTGGTCCCGAGGAGATCACCCGCGAGATTCCGAACATGTCCGAAGACATGACCGCGAACCTCGATGCTGACGGTATCATCCGCATCGGCGCCGAGGTCGGCCCGGGCGACGTGCTTGTTGGCAAGGTCACGCCGAAGGGCGAGATCGACCTCACCGCCGAGGAGCGCCTGCTGCGCGCCATCTTCGGCGAGAAGGCTCGCGAGGTGCGCGACACCTCGTTGAAGGTGCCGCACGGTGCCGGTGGCCGCGTCATCGACATCCAGTACCAGAGTCGCGCGGCGGGCGACGACCTCGCACCGGGCGTGAATGAGCTGGTTCGTGTCTACGTTGCTCAGAAGCGTAAGGTTCAGCAGGGCGACAAGCTGTCCGGCCGTCATGGTAACAAGGGTGTTATCAGCCGCGTTCTTCCGGTTGAGGACATGCCCTTCCTGGCAGACGGCACGCCGGTCGACGTCATCCTGAACCCCCTGGGCGTACCTTCTCGTATGAACGTCGGTCAGCTGATGGAATGCCACCTTGGCTGGGCGGCGAAATGGGGCTGGTCCGATGAGGACACCGACGAGCCGGTTCCCGGCAATCGTTACGTGTCGACGCCGGTATTCGACGGCGCGACCGAGGACGAGATCTCCGAGGTGATCCTGAAGGCCAACAAGAACCTCATCAACATCAACCATGCGAAGTATGGCGACAAGGCGATCGACAAATTCGTTCCGCAGCTGTCCGCCACCGGCAAGACGACACTTTACGACGGCCGCACCGGCGAGCCGTTCCGCGAGCCCATCACCGTTGGCTTCCCGTACTTCCTGAAGTTGGGCCACATGGTCGACGACAAGATCCATGCCCGTTCGACCGGTCCTTACAGCTTGATCACGCAGCAGCCTCTGGGCGGCAAGGCGCAGTTCGGCGGTCAGCGCTTCGGCGAAATGGAAGTGTGGGCGCTGTACGCGTACGGCGCTTCCAACGTGCTGCAGGAGATCCTGACAGTGAAATCGGACGATACGGTCGGCCGCGTCAAGAGCTACGAGGCCATCGTGAAGGGCGAGAACATTCCCGAGCCTGAAGTCCCCGAAAGCTTCAAGGTGTTGCTGAAGGAGATGCGTTCGCTCTGCTTGAACGTCGAGCTGGAAGGCGATGACGAGCAGGCAATCGACATGAACGACGATCCGGCTTTCGCCGAGACCGATGATGAGGGCAAGGACATTCTCGGCATGCTTGCAGAAGATGCCGCGAAGACCGACAAGGAAGACGAAGAAGCCTTGAACGACATCACATCCGAGATTTCCGACCTGCTGGCCGGCATCGACTTGGATTCCATCGGTTCGGCTCCCGCGAGCACCGAGGGTGAAGAGGAGTAGGGATGAGCAAATTCGACGTGAACAATTTTGATGCTCTGCGCATCTCCCTCGCTTCTGCGGAAGACATCCGCGGCTGGTCTCGGGGCGAGGTAAAGAAGCCCGAGACCATCAACTACCGCACCCTGAAGCCCGAGAAGGACGGCCTGTTCTGCGAAAAGATCTTTGGCCCCACCAAGGACTGGGAGTGCGGCTGCGGCAAATACAAGCGTATCCGTTTCAAGGGCATCGTCTGCGAGCGCTGCGGCGTTGAGGTCACGCGCTCGAAGGTGCGTCGTGAGCGCATGGGCCACATCGAGCTCGCCGCGCCCGTGTCCCACATCTGGTACTTCAAGGGCACCCCGAGCCGCCTGGGCTACCTCCTCGACATTCCGCCGAAGGACCTCGAGAAGGTGCTCTATTTCGCGAGCTCCATCATCACGAGCGTTGACAAGGAAGGCCGCGAGGAGGATGTCGACGAGCTCCGCGACGAGCTTGCCGCCGACCTCGAGGAACTCGATAGCGAGCGCGACCGCCTCATCGCCAGCGTCCGCCGTCTCTCCGTGGATTACGTCCCGGAGGAGGACGAGTACGTCGACGACATCGAAGAGGACGAGCGCATGACCCCCGAAGAGGTGGAGGCGGAAATCGCCGACATCTACGAGGAGTTCAACGAGCGCAAGGACCTGCGTACGCGCGCCCTTGACGAGTTCCTGAAGATCGAGCCCAAGCAGCTCATCTCCGAAGAGGCTCTCTATCGCGAGATGCGCACGAACTACCGTGACTACTTCACCGGTGGCATGGGCGCCGAAGCGGTCCGCGACCTGCTTGACGCGCTTGACCTCGAGGAAGTGTCGGTCGAGCTGCGCGACACCATTGCCAATGGCAAGGGTCAGAAGCGCATGAAGGCCGTGAAGCGCCTGAAGGTGGTGGAGGCGTTCCTCCATTCCGACAACAGCCCGCGCGACATGATTCTCGATGTCATCCCCGTCATTCCGCCGGACCTGCGCCCCTTGGTGCAGCTCGACGGCGGCCGCTTCGCAACGAGCGACCTTAATGACCTGTACCGTCGCGTCATCAACCGTAACAACCGCCTCAAGCGTCTGCTCGACCTCGGCGCGCCCGAGATCATCGTGAACAACGAGAAGCGCATGCTGCAGGAAGCGGTTGACTCGCTGTTCGACAACGGCCGTCGTGGCCGTCCTGTGACCGGACCGGGCAACCGTCCGCTGAAGTCGCTGTCCGACACGCTGAAGGGCAAGCAGGGCCGTTTCCGCCAGAACCTGCTCGGCAAGCGCGTCGACTACTCCGGCCGTTCGGTAATCGTCGTCGGCCCGTCGCTGCAGATGCACCAGTGCGGTCTTCCGAGCCAGATGGCTCTCGAACTCTTCAAGCCCTTCGTAATGAAGCGCCTGGTGGAGCTTGAGTACGCTGCGAACATCAAGGCTGCCAAGCGTGCGGTCGACCGTGGCGCCAGCTACGTGTGGGACGCGCTCGACGAGGTCATCACCGACCACCTCGTGCTGCTGAACCGCGCACCAACCCTTCACCGTCTGGGCATTCAGGCTTTCGAGCCCGTCCTCGTTGAAGGCAAGGCAATCAAGCTGCACCCGCTCGTATGCACCGCATTCAACGCCGACTTCGACGGTGACCAGATGGCTGTCCATGTGCCGCTGTCCAACGAGGCGCAGGCGGAAGCACGCGTGCTGATGCTTTCCACCAACAACATCAAGTCGCCGGCTCATGGCCGTCCGCTCACCATTCCGACGCAGGACATGATCATCGGCATGTACTACCTCACGGCAGTTCGCGATGGTTTCCCGGGCGAAGGCCGCATGTTCATCGACTTCAAGGACGCCTTGAACGCCTATGACGCGCGTGCCGACCTCGACCTGCAGGCGCGCATCCAGGTGCGCCTCAAGCGCGACACCAAGGTGGCGTCCGCGTTTGGCGTCTTCGAGGAGCATAAGGCGGGCGAGCGCATCGAGACTTCGGTGGGCCGCATCACCTTCAACTCGGTGCTGCCGGATGACTATCCGTTCCTGAACTACGAGATGAACAAGAGCGAGATCTCTCGCCTCATCGAGGATTGCTGCAACCGTTATCCGCTCTCGCAGATGCCGGCCATTCTCGACGGCCTGAAGGCCGCCGGCTTCCACTACGCGTCCATCGCAGGCGTGACCGTGTCCGTCTACGACGCGACGGTCCCGCCGAACAAGGGCGAGATTCTTGAAGCGGCTGACGAAAAGGTCGCCAACATTCAGGAAGACTACGAGATGGGCCTGATGAGCGAGGACGAGCGCCACGATCAGACCATCAAGGTTTGGAACGAGGCGAACGAAGAGGTCGGCGAAGCGATGCAGGCCAACTTCGACAAGTTCAACCCCATCTACATGATGGCCTTCTCCGGTGCTCGCGGTAACATCAAGCAGATTCGTCAGCTTGCCGGCATGCGCGGCCTGATGTCCGACCCGAAGGGCGAGATCATCGACCGACCCATTAAGGGCAACTTCCGTGAAGGCATGAGCGTTTTGGAATACTTCATTTCCACGCACGGCGCTCGTAAGGGTCTGGCCGACACCGCACTGCGTACCGCCGACTCTGGTTACCTGACCCGTCGTCTCGTCGACGTCGCTCAGGACGTCATCGTCCGCGAGGTCGACTGCGGCACGATCGACGGCATCGCCTATCCGCTTCTCAACGAGAAGGGCGAGCCCGATGAGAGCCTCATCGGCCGCTGCCTCGCTGAGGACGTGGTGAGTCCCGTGACGGGCGAGATCCTCGCCAAGCGCGACGACTACATCAGCTCGATGGACGAGCTGCGCGTCTTCGCCGAAGCGGGCGTGGAAGAGGTTTGCCACCGTTCCATCATGACCTGCCGTGCGAAGCGCGGCGTCTGCCAGAAGTGCTACGGCTGGGACCTCGCAACCGGACGTCCGGTCAACATTGGCATGGCGGTCGGCATCATCGCCGCCCAGTCGATCGGCGAGCCTGGTACGCAGCTGACGATGCGCACGTTCCACACGGGCGGCGTCGCTGGCGAAGACATCACGCACGGTCTTCCCCGTGTTACCGAGCTTTTTGAAGCCCGTAAGCCGAAGGGTCTTGCAGTGCTCGCCGAGATCGCCGGTACCTTCCAGGTGTCGGGCGACAAGCAATCGAAGCACCTCACGATCCACGACGAGGAGGGCAACTTCCGCGAGTACGAGACGAGCGCCCGCGCGACGCTCATGCCCGGCGTGGAAGACGGTTGCCAGGTCAAGGTGGGCCAGCAGCTCACCAAGGGCTCTGTCAACCCGCACGACCTGCTGCGTTTGACCGACGTGAACACCACGCTGCGTTACATCGTCAGCCAGGTGCAGGACGTGTACGTGTCCCAGGGCGTTGATATTAACGACAAGCACATCGAGGTCATCGCGCGCCAGATGCTGCGTCGCGTGACGGTCATCGATCCGGGCGATTCCAACTACCTGCCCGGTTCGCAGGTCGAGCGCTACGAGTTCGAGGACGAGGCGAACGCGCTTCTGCTCGAGGGCAAAGAGCCGCCGACCTCGCAGCCTCTGCTGCTCGGCATCACCAAGGCCTCCCTGGCAACCGATTCGTGGCTGTCCGCCGCATCGTTCCAGGAGACCACGAAGGTGCTGACCGATGCCGCGCTCGAGGGCAAGACCGACCACCTGATGGGCCTGAAGGAGAACGTCATCATCGGTAAGCCCATCCCGGCAGGCACCGGCCTGAAGAGCTACCGCAACCTGAAGACGACCTATCGCGGCGAGAAGGTCGAGGAAGTCACCGGCGACGCGCTTCCCTCGTACGCACCCGATGCGCTGCGTGACATCGAGGAGCTGCTCCCGCAGCCGCAGGACTGGTCGCTCGATGGCGAAGGCTTCCTGAACATGGAGGGCTACGGCTCCTACTTTGGCGCCGAAAGCGGCCGTTCGCGTCTCTCCGACGAGGATGCGCGCCTGTACATCTACGATGACCTGGGAGTTTCCCAGCGCTGGGCTAACAAGTTCAGCGAGGCTGGCATCGAGACGGTGGCCGACCTGGTGGGTTACACCGAGGACGACCTCATGCGCATCGACGGCATTGGCCTGAAGGCTATCGAGGAACTGAAGGCGGGCCTTGCTGAGCACGACCTGCTGTGGGTTATCGAGGACGACCTGAATGCAAGCAGCGACGACATGAGCCAGCTGCTTGACATGGTCTTCAGCCCCGACGACACCATCCTCATTGGCGGCGACGAGCCCCCGACCTTCAACAACGAGGGCGAGGACATGCTGGGCGAAAGCCTGCCGCCGCGCACGTACCGCCGCGACTTCGAGGAGCTCGACAAGCTCTTTGGACCTGACGGTGCGGGCTTCCAGCTGACCGGCGATGGCCTCGACGACCTCATTGGTTCGCCGAGCGATTCCAAGGAAGACTAGCAAAACAAGCCAAGCGGTGCGTCGTCCCTGATGGGGCGGCGCACCGTTTACAACAGTTGGCGATATTCGCGGGATGGATTGCTGTGAGTGGAAAAATCTATGTTCCCGAAGGTGAAGCGCGGCCTGAAAGCCAGATAGGTGCGACGCTTGAAGCGCTGTACGCGACGATCGAGTCGCGCAAGGACGCCGGGGATGAAAGCTACACGCATCGCCTCCTTTCAGGCGATGTTGACACGCCTTTAAAGAAGCTGACGGAAGAAGCGGTCGAGGTTGCTTTGGCCGCGAAGGACGTCACCGCTGCCAATCGGCTGGCAAGCATGGCGCTTGAGTCCGAAGGCGCGGATGCCGAAATCACGTCAAAGAGAAACCAGGATGCCGACGCTGAAGTCGACCATCTCCGCTATGAGGCGGCGGATGTCGTGTATCACCTGCTGGTGGTGCTCGCGCGTTATGGCGTGGGAATTGACGAGTTTGCGGCGGAATTGAACAACCGCATGCGGGATGACGAGCGCCCCGAGGGCGCGGTGCGCCTGCATGATGAATACGTGCGGCGCGGCAAGTAGACGTTCGCACGCTTTTTGGCCTTGCCATGCAGATGGCCCACGCGCGAGAAGCGCGGACGCGCTTTTGCGCGGGTGCAGTTGCACTCCGTGCGGAACACGCAGGTGCAGCATGTGCCGGCATATCTTGCGGAGGCAGGCCACATACCAGGTAGACAAGGAGCGACAGAATGGCAAAGCTGTTTGGAACCGACGGCGCGCGAGGAGTCGCGAATAGGGAACTGACAAGCGAGATTGCCTTCCGGTTGGGACAGGCAGCCGTCAAATTCCTCGGTCGCACTATCGTTGTCGGAAAAGACACGCGTCTCTCGGGCGACATGCTCGAGGCTTCGCTTGTGGCAGGCGTCATGAGCATGGGCGGCTGCGCGCTGGCGGCGGGCATTATTCCCACCCCGGCAATTGCCCTGCTCACGCGCACGAACCATGCCGATGCCGGCGTGGTCATTTCCGCATCGCATAATCCGCCGGAATATAACGGCATCAAATTCTTCGACAAGGACGGCTTCAAGCTGCCGGTCTCGCTCGAAGAGCAGATCGAATCCTACGTGCTCGCTGGCGGCGAGCCGGCGGAAAACCTTCCCAATGGCGACGCGGTGGGACACGCGATTTCCCTGAAGGATGCTGCGGAAACCTACATCCAGCACGCGGTTGACGTGGTGCGCGGACAAGGCATCGACTTCACCGGCTGGAAAATCGCGCTCGACACGGCTCACGGCGCTTCGAGCGTGAGCTCGGCGGAGGCTTTCCGCCGCCTGGGCGCCGAGGTCATCGTCATCAACGACGACTGGGACGGCACCGATATCAATGTGGAATGCGGCTCGACGAATCTCGCGGCGCTCAAGGAGCTTGTGGCGAAAAGCCAGGCGACCATCGGCATCGCGCATGATGGCGACGCCGACCGCGTGATGATCGTCGATTCGTGCGGCGACGAGCTTGATGGCGACGTCGTGGAAACCGTCTGCGCGATCGACATGAAGCAGCGTGGGGTCTTGCCGCATAACACCGTCGTTTCGACTGTGATGTGTAACCTCGGCTTCCGTCAGGCGATGGATGCGGCTGGCATCGAGGTCGAACGCACCTCGGTAGGCGACCGTCATGTTCTCGAGCGCATGCGCGAGGGTGGCTACGCCATTGGCGGCGAGCAAAGCGGCCACATGATCTTCCTCGACTACAACAGTACGGGCGACGGCCTTCTGACGGCTTGCCTGTTCATCTGCGCGTGCATTCGCAATGGCTGGACGCCCGAAGAGGCGGCGGGCATGATGACCCGTTGCCCGCAGGTGCTCATCAATGTGAAGGTGAGCGACAAGCATGCGCTTGAATGGAACCGCGAGATTGCGGAAGCGGTGCGCAAGGAAGAAGAGGCGATGGGAATCACCGGCCAGATTCTCGTGCGTGCAAGCGGAACCGAACCGCTCGTGCGCGTGATGGTCGAGGCGTCTGACGAGGCGCGTGCGCAAGAGGTTGCGCAGCGTCTGGCGAACATCGTGAAAGAGGAGCTTGCGTGAAATCGTTAGGAGCAGCTTTGCGCAATCATGAAGGCGCTGCCGTTATCGGTAGGCGAGTGCTCGGGGGAGTGGTCATTCTCATCCTGGCGCTGTTCCTTTTGCGCGGCTGCTCCGATGCACAAACGCCCGATACCTCCGAGTCGGCGCCGGCGGAAACGACGAGCGAAACGACGGAGGAGCAGGTGCAGCTCACCGTGCGTATCGCGGCGCCGGTGGGAATGCAGGGGCTTCTTGAGGAGCTCGCGAGCGCCTATGCCGCCAACAAGGATTGGCTGAGCTTCGACTTTTCGTACTACAACAGCGTCAAGAAGGAGAACTCCGCGCTCAAGCCCGATAAGGCGGACGACGCCACCACCACGACCGATGAGAACGAGGATGTCGTCCTCCCGAAAGCCGAGATCGTCTTCCAGAGCTCGCTCAAGGGAATGGACGCGGCTGAGGAGGCCGACCTTGTCGACCCGACCACCCGTTCCGACATGCTTCAGGATTCGCTCGTGATTGTCGCGTCTTCCAAATCGAAGCTCACGGCGGCGACGACCGCGAATATCGAAGCGGGCACCTCGCCTCTGTGCGTCGTCGACGGAAAAGGCGTGCATGCGAAACGCCAGTTCGAGGCGCTGAAGAACATTGGCGTGTACGCTGATGGGGAGTTCACCGGCGTGTATGCGAAGGACGATGACAAGCTCGTCCATTGCAAGAGCACGGCAGCCCTGTTCGGCATGCTTGAAACCAATAGCAAACTCGTGGCAATCGTCAGGACCAGCGACGTCTACCGCTATGGCGGCGTGAAGGTGCTTGGCTCCATTCCCTCCGACTACTACGAGGCGATGTGGTTCCCCTGCGCTCTTGCCCAGAATATTTCCGCTGAAGAGAACGGCGCCGATCTGGAAGCGACCGCGCGCGATTTCCTCTCATGGATACAGACGGATGCCGATGCGGTGGGCATCGTGGAAAAATGGGGTTTCCATTTCGCCGCCTAATACGCTGACGAAGAAGCTTCGTTTCCAAACAAACATCTTGCGGGCTTTGAAGCGTAGGCGTTTGAAATGCGGGCTTTGAAACGCGCCGAGAGTGCGTAAGAAACGCGCGGCATTTGCCCGTGCGCGCGTGACAGGCTTTGAAACGTATCAGGAACGCGTAAGGCACACGAGGCACATCTATAGACGCGCGGACAATCAAGGCGCGGCCGCAGAACGCGATTTCCGTTCCAATGGTGCCTTCGTGCGTTTGCTGCGTATTTGTTGCCCGCTATGGGTTGCGATGCTAGTATGTGCAGGTTAATGCGTATCAAGCTAATGAAGGAAGTGTTATGTCCGGACATTCGAAGTGGGCTACAACGAAGCACCGCAAGGCGGCACAGGACGCAAAGCGTTCCGCCTTGTTCTCTAAACTTTCCCGTAACATCACGGTAGCGGCAAAGGAGGGTGGCGACCCGAACCCCGAGAACAACGCCTCCCTTGCGGCAGCTATCGATAAGGCGAAGAGCTACTCGCTCCCGAAGGACAAGATCAAGACCGCTATCGACAAGGCGTTCGGCTCCGGCAAGGATGCGGCTAACTACGAGACGATCACCTACGAAGGTTATGGTCCCGCGAGCGTTGCCATCTACTGCGAGGCGCTTACCGACAACCGCAACCGTACCGCCGCCGACGTGCGCAGCGCTTTCACGCATGCAAATGGCAGCCTTGGCACGAGCGGATCGGTCGCGTTCCAGTTCGAGCGCAAGGGCCAGATCATGGTCCCGAAGGTCGTTGAGACGGGCGACAAGAAGAACCCGACGAAGCCGAACGGCGCTGCTGCCGATGTCGACGAGTTCGAGATGCTGGTTCTTGAGGCCGGTGGCGACGACTACGAAGACGCCGATGAGGAGTGGATCGTCTACACGGGCGTGAAGGATCTCATGCCGGTGAAGAAGGCTCTCGAAGAGGCGGGTGTCGAGACGAAGGGCTCCGAGCTCATTATGGTTCCGACGACCTACACGCAGGTTGAGCCCAAGGACGCGGTGAAGGTCATGCGCCTCATCGACAAGCTGGAAGAGCTTGAGGACCTGCAGAACGTGTATCATACGATGGAGATGACGGACGAGGTCATTGCCGCTCTGGACAACGAGTAGTCTTTACGCGGAATAACATCTTTCATGAGCATGCCCCTTCTGCATCCATTGCGGAGGGGCATTCTGTTTAGGGCGAGACGCGCCGCGAAGCAAGGAGGGCGTAATGGCAGACAAGAACGAGAATCCCTGCGTATGCGTGGTGGGAGCGGGCTCCTTTGGCACCGCCGTGGCATGGATGCTGGTGAATGCCCAGAAGCGCGTTCATATCTGGTGCTATAACAAGTCGGATGCCGACTACATCAACGCGGCGCATCGGAACCCCCTTTTCCTTTCGAATCTGCCCCTCAAGGGCGCGGTAGCGAGCAGCAATATAGAAGAGGCGGTTGCGGGCTGCGAGTCGATCATCATCGTGACGCCCTCCTTCGCCGTTCGCAATGTCGCCGAGGATATGGCGGGCTGCATCGCCGATGACACGCCGGTCGCGCTGCTGTCGAAGGGTCTCGATGCGAAAACGGATACGACCCTCTATCAGACGCTTGTCGAAGTTCTCGGCCACGAAGAGCGCCTGTGCGTTCTCGCCGGCCCGAATCATGCGGAGGAGATTGCCGAAGGCTCATTGGCGGGCGCGGTTGTCGCGAGCCACAATGAGAAGACGGCGCAGTACTTCCAGCAGCTCTTGTCGCGCAACAACTTCCGCCTGTACACCTCCGACGATCCGGTTGGCGTGGGTCTGTGTGCCGCCGCGAAGAACGTCATCGCCATCGCTTGCGGCATGGCGCGTGGCATGGGTCAGGGCGACAACACCATTTCGCTCGTGATGACACGCGGTCTTGCCGAGATCACGCGACTGGTTGTGGCATGTGGCGGCAACGCGGCGACCTGTCTTGGCCTTGCGGGTGTGGGCGACCTGAACACGACCTGCAATTCGCCCCATTCGCGCAACGGTTCCTATGGTGAGGCTTTCGCACGCGAGGGCATAAGCGTCGCCGATTACGAGAAGCGCCGTGGCATGGTCGTCGAGGGCGCACATTCGCTTAACGCCCTGCTTGAGCTTGGGAAAAGCAAGGGTGTCGAGCTGCCGATCATGCAGGCGGTGAAGGACCTTCTCGATGGCAAGATCTGCCTGACGGATATCGTGGACTATCTCATGACCCGCACGCTGAAGGCGGAGTAGGGAATCGGACTTACAGTCGAGCGGGCGATTGGGCGAAAGCCCGCCAAGCGCTCCGCGGGATGCGGCTGAGGCGTTCGGGTGGGAGCCAAATCGTGAGGGCGCGGCAAGGGCAAGCCCGTCCCGCGCGTCCGTTAGGACAAGGTGAAAGCCCGTCCCGCGCCTCCGAAATGGCAAGGGCAAGCGCGCTTGCATGTCTGCTATGCGTGCCTTGCGCATCCGCTACAAATAGAAGAGAAACGGTGAAAGCGCGGCTTCTGTGAGGGAGGCCGCGTTTTTCTCTCCAAATTGAATTCCGTACACGCATCATGGCATGCCCTGTGATAGAGTAATCCCACCTTTCGAATCACACTCTCAACGCACCACAGAGAAAGGGGGAAGCCGGGCGATGTCTCGCTATCATCCCGACATACGATACGACGCGCAGAATGCGTCAACCGTGGGATATTGGGCGCCCGAAACCCCCGGATTCATCGAGAACCGTGCAAGCCGCATCGAGGCGAGCCGGAAGAATAATGCATCGTACGAAGAAGCGCGCAAGGACAATCGCAATAAGCTTGTCCAGTGGAACAACACGTCCGCGGGAGCGGGCAATTACGCCTTCCCGGACATGCCGGATTATGCCGTGCCGCGTTCTTCCGCGTCGATTATCGATTTCACGCAGATAGATGCCCAGGCAACGCAGGGCAATACTTTCTTATGGGAAGAAAACCCGTTTGACCTGCCGTTTTCTGATGAGAATGAGACGTTTGAACCCATCGGGAAGCAGGGTGTCGCATCCGCTTCCGCATATGGGTCGACGCGCAGGCAGCGATCTGCTGGTGCGCGCGGCTCTTCCGCACGGCGGGGATATGCCGCCACGCGCGAGCCTAGTGGCGCATACGGATATTCGGCGTCCCGCGATGCCGCCGGATACGCTTCCACCCGCGATTCGAGTGGCGCATGGGAGTATGAGTCCGCCCGCGATTCGGGTGACACATGGGAATACGCTTCCACCCGCGATTCGGGCGGCTTAGGCGACGCGTATGGGTATGCCGCAACGCGCGAGCCCGCTCGGAGGAGAGGCGCAACTTCTGCTTCCGCCAACTGGCGCGAGGACCGGTCGCGCAGCTCGTCGGGGCGTGGGCGAAACGCCACGAGCAACGCATGGTCCGACAGCTATGCGCCGGAGGAAGACTGGGAACAGGATTACGCGTCTGACCAGGATGAATATGAAGACACGTCATCCCGTGCGTCGTTTGCGGACGACGTGGAGCGTAGGCGTCATGCGCGTCGCCATCGGAAGGCCGAGCGCGCTTTCGACCGCGCATATGGCGGCGAGGAGCGGGCGCGCGCACAGGCGGCGTCTGCCGAGGATGCACCCCGTGCGGCGGTTTACGAAACGAAGATGGGTCGCACGCACCAGCGCGCGGCACGCATGCAGCTGTCAAAGCGCGAGGGAGGCGCGGCGGCGAGTGGTGTTTCGACGCTGCTTTCGTCGGTGTCCTTTGGCGCTCTGTTGAAGCACCGGTGGTTTGTGTGGCTGGGGGTCACGCTTATCGTGCTTTTGATGGTGGCCTCCATGCTGTACCCGGCGGCGCAGAACTACTATCTGCAGTCGCGTGAAAACGACAAGCTTGCCGCGGAATACGAGGCCGTGCTTGCGCATAACACCGCGCTCGGCGAACAGGTTGCCGCGCTTCAGACCGATGAGGGCATGGAGCAGCTTGCCCACGAGAGCCTCGGCTGGGTGAGCGAAGGCGAGAACTCCGTGAGCGTTGCCGATGTTGCGACGTCCTCGTCCGATTCGACGACTTCGATAGATTCCGATTCCTTCGACCCGGACACGGTCGCGACGCCGGACACCTGGTATTCGCCGATGCTTGACATCGTGTTTGGATACTCGGACGATACTGCCCAGTAAGCGCTTTGCTGGCCGCTGCGGGTAGCTGCGCCTGTTGCGGGCTGCCATTCCAATTGAAGGAGAGACATATGGATCCGCGTCGCTATGCCGCCATTGATATCGGAACGGTAACCTGCCGTCTGCTCGTTGCTGAAGTGAATGACAGCGGCCTTCAGGTGCTGTCGCGCGCGTATGCCATCACCAATCTGGGTGAGGGCGTGGATGCGAGCGGCGTCTTGAAGCCCGAGGCGATTGAGCGGGTCGCGACGAAGGTCGCGGAATACCTGCAAACGGTTGATTCGTTCCGAACGGAAGCATGCCCGCGCATTCCCGTTATCGCGATGGCGACCTCGGCGGCGCGTGACGCTTCAAATGCGGACGAGTTTACGGCGCGGCTTCATGAACTGGGAATAGAGCTTACCGTCATCCCCGGCGAACGCGAAGCGGCTTTGAGTTTCGCCGGCGCTTCCGCGGCGTTCCCGGGAAAGACCCTGCTTGTGACCGATGTGGGCGGCGGATCGAGCGAGCTTGTCACCGGGCTTGCCGGCGCCGACCCCCAGCTCGTTCATTCCTTCAATATCGGATGCCGCCGCGTGACCGAGCGCTTCTTCAAGAGCGATCCTGCAGCCGCAGAAGAGATCGCACAAGCGCGTGAATGGATGCGGGCGCAGTTCCAGACCTACTTCGACCAGCTTGTTGAACAGGGAATTTCACCCGAGGGAATGGTCTCGGTTGCGGGAACCGCCACGAGTGTCGTCGCGATTGACAAGGCGCTCGAGCCTTATGACTCCAGCCAGGTGCACGGCGTTTTCGTGCCGAAGGAAAAGCTGCATGAGGTGGGCGCGCGCATGCTTGGCATGACGGTTGAGGAGCGCCGCCATGTGACGGGGCTCGACCCCCAGCGGGCGCCGGTCATTGCGGCGGGCATGCTCATTCTGGATGTTCTTGTGGACTTGGCGGGGCTTGACGGCTTTACCGCGAGCGAGGCGGACATCCTCGAGGGAATCGTCATGGACGCCGACCGGAAGGCGCAGCTCGGCGCGTAGCGTTTTTGGCTTCTGCTATCATAGGTGCGCGTGACACGGGGGCGTGGCGAAATTGGCATACGCAGCGGACTTAAAATCCGCCTCTTCGGATTGTGGGTTCGAGTCCCACCGCCCCTACCATTCACCACGTGAGACGGGCCAATCGTTACCCGCATTTCCTCCCTCTGCCGCCTCTTGGGAAGTTCCCATGTGGGTTATTGTCGGTATGCCTTTAATCTGGCATGATAAGCGTTTGTGCAATTGATTTCCGACGAAGGGGAGGGGCTCATGCCCGAGTGCGAGCAGCGTTTAGCGAAGGTGCTTGCGACACTGACGGATACCGAGTCGTGTTTCGATAATTTCGATGACTACCTTGTCCGGTGCGCCAATGAAGTAGGCGAGCTGGTCAATGACTATATTCCCACGAGCGAACATGAAGATATCAACCGCTATCTCTATGAGCCGCTTCGGCGTTTTGCCGAAAATGGCGGAAAGCGCCATCGTCCGCTGATCTGCTTTGCGGCTTGCGCTGCCGTGGGTGGCAATGTCAAGCGCGCGGTGTCGGCGGCGGCGGCCATCGAGCATTTCCATTCGGCGGCACTCGTGCATGACGATATCGCCGACAAGTCCGATTTGCGTCGTGGCGAGCCCTGCCTCCATCTGACGGAGGGCATCGGACCCGCTATCAACATTGGCGACCTGGGCCTTTCCCTGGTCAACGGCACCGTGATTCGCGACCCTCTGCTTGACGACGCGACGAAAGTGCGGGTTGTCACCGAGCTTATCGACATGACGCAGCGCACGATTGAAGGCCAGGCGCTTGACCTTGGCTGGGCGCGCGACGGTCGCTACGACATCACGCAGGAGGACTACCTGCTCATGGCCACGCTCAAGACCGCGCATTATTCCGGTGCGGTGCCTCTGGCGATTGGCGCGATTGTCGGCGGCGCGAACGAGACGCAGATTGAGGCCCTGCGCAATTACGGTCTCGATACCGGTCTCGCATTCCAGATTCAGGATGACCTGTTGAACCTGGTGGGCACCGATGAGGCGAAGAAGAAGGACTTCCGCAGCGACATCACCGAGGGAAAGCGTACCTTGTGCGTCGTTCATGCGCTTGCCCATTCCTCTCGACGCGACAGGCTCGAGGAGATTCTCGCGAGCGAAACGAAGGATCCCCGCGAACTGCAGGAAGCGGTGGACATCATGGAGGAGTCGGGAAGCATCGCCTACGCGCGTTCGTATGCCGAGAACCTCACGAGCATCGCGAAGAATCACCTGATGATGACCATTCCTCCGTCGCCCGGTCGCGACGCGCTTGCGCTGATGGCGGATTGGTTTGTTAATCGTTTGAGCTAGGTGCGCCATGGAAACTATCAAACGGGGAGATACGGGGGCTGCGGTCGAGGATGTTCAGGGCAAGCTTGCCGCGCTCGGCTTGATGCCGGCGGATTCCTGCGCCGGAGCATTCGACGAGGAGACGGAAGCGGCGCTGAATCGCTTTTGCGCGGAGCACCATCTTTCCCAAACGGGTGAAGTCGACGAAAAGGTGTGGGCGGCGCTGGTTGACGCGAGCTATCGCTTGGGCGACCGGACGCTGTATCTGCGCATGCCTTTCTTCCACGGCAATGACGTGCATGAATTGCAGCTGGCGCTGGGCTCGCTCGGTTTCGACTGCGGTCAGATCGACGGCATTTTCGGTGCGCATACCGAAACGGCGGTGCGCAAGTTCCAGCTGAATTTCGGTTTGTACAGCGACGGCATCGTGGGTGCTGCCACCTATACCGCATTGAGCCACCTGAAGTTCTCGTGGGCGGGGAAGAGTCCTGCGCATGAGTCCTTCCATCTGGGCTTTGCCCGTGCGGCCGATGTGCTGGAAGACCACGCGCTCTGCCTGTTCGGCACCGAGGAGTTCACACGTTCCGTCGCGTCGCGCATGTCGAATCTCGCGCTTGCGACGAATCCGCATTCCAAGATCATGAGCGCCGACTCGCTTTTGGTCGCGCCGGGCGACGATATGCTGATGATTCATATCGTTCTCCCCGGATGCGATGACCCGGGTATTCCCCTTGTGCAGTATGAGGACGACGGCACGCTCGCTCTGCGTTTGCGTTCCGCTATCGAGGCGACGACGCGGCCTTCTCCGCGTATCGCCGTCATGCTTCCCGGGAAGCAATGGGAACAGGCGGGCGAAGATCGCAGCGCACAGCATTACGCCATCACGCTGCTCGACGCCCTGTGCGTTTCTCTCTTGCCATAAAGGAGACGCCGTTTCGCACAAATAGAATTCAAAGCGGCCTCAAGGCCGCATGCAAAGTGAAAGGCAGGGGATTCGATGGGAGTTTCAGCGATCATACTCGCGGCTGGCGCGGGCACGCGCATGAAGTCGAAGCACTCCAAGGTCGTCCACACCATTTTGGGAGAGCCGATTGTCTCCTACGTGGTTGCCGCCGCGCAGAACGCGCTTGACCCGCAAAAACTCGTTGCGGTGGTGGGGCATGGACGCGAAGAGGTCATGCCTCTCGTGAGCGATAGCTGCGAGATCGTCATTCAGGAAGAGCAGCGCGGAACGGCCGATGCGGTGCGATCCTGCGCCGAGACCTTCCGGGGCATGACGGGTTCGCTCGTCGTGCTTTCGGGCGACTGCCCGCTTATCACCGAGGAGTCCATTCGCGCGCTCGTCGACCATCAGGCGAAGACCGGCGCGGTGGTGACCGCGCTTTCGATGACGCCCGACAACCCGTTTGGCTACGGACGCATTGTCCGCTCGGCAACGGGCGCGTTTGAACGAATCGTCGAGCAGAAGGATTGCACGCCCGAAGAGGCCGCTATCACCGAGTGCAACGCGGGCTTCTACTGCTTCGACATTCCCTTCCTTTTCAGCGCGCTGGAACATGTCTCGCAAGAGAACGCGCAGGGCGAGTACTACCTTACCGACCTCGTGGAGATCGCCCGTGCCGAAGGCAAGCAGGTCGAGGCGCTGCCGGTTTCCGATTCTTCGGAATGCCTTGGCATCAACACGCGGGTGCAGCTGGCGCAGGCGACGAAGGTCATGCAGGCCCGCATCAACGAGGCGCACATGCTCGCCGGCGTGACGATGGTCGACCCCGCGCAGGTGTGGATCGGTCCGCATGTGAGCATCGCGCAGGATGTGACGCTGCTTCCGCAGACTGCCCTTATGGGGAACACCACGATTGGCGAGGATTGCGTCGTGGGTCCGAACACCCGCTTGACGGACACCTGGGTGGGCGCGAACTGCACCATCGACGAGACCGTCGCGATCGAGTCGCGCATCGAGGAGGACTGCAGCTGCGGTCCGCGCGCCTATCTGCGTCCCGGCGCGCATCTTCTGCGTGGCGCGAAGGCGGGTACGCACGTCGAGATCAAGAAGTCCACCATTGGCGAGGGCTCGAAGGTGCCGCATCTCTCCTATATTGGCGATGCGACGCTTGGCGAAGGCGTGAACATCGGCGCCGGCACCATCACCTGCAACTACGACGGCTTCAAGAAGTCGCCGACGACGGTGGGCGACCGTGCCTTCGTGGGAAGCTCCACGATGCTGGTCGCGCCGGTGAACGTGGGCAACGACGTCACGATTGGCGCGGGAAGCGTTATTACCAACGACGTGCAGGACGGCGCGCTTGCTTTGGGACGTGGCCGCCAGGTGGAAAAACCCGGTTGGACGGAGCGTTTCCGCGCGTCGCAGGAGAAGCACGACGCGTAATCGGCAAACGGGTCGCGATTGGCGCCGTTATTCGCCGCAAGCTGCGTTTACGCGGGTTTTGAATGTGCTATTGTGTGCGCTTGTGATGAGGGCGCCAGCCGTTATTGGGCATGGACGCCGTCTTCGCATAGTGCGGTGGTGAATTGGCAAGGAGCAGGGCTTTATGACAGGAATGAGCAAGACGCTGGCAGTGTTTTCGGGTTCGCAGGATTCGAAGCTGGCCGAATCGATCGCGTCGCATTTGGGCGTCGAATTGGGCGGCGTGCGTCTCGAGAAGTTTTCGAATGGCGAAAACTATGTGTGCTATGACAACTCGGTGCGTGGCGCCGATGTCTTCATCGTGCAGGTGGTCAAAGGGACCGCGGTCAACGATGCACTCATGGAACTGCTCATCATGGCCGATGCCGCGAAGCGCGCAAGCGCGCGTACGGTGACGGCGGTCGTCCCTTCCTTCTTCTATGCCCGCCAGGACCGGAAAGCGGCGGCACGCGAGCCTATCACTGGCCGCCTCGTCGCGAATCTGATGGAAACGGCCGGCATCGACCGTACCATCGCGATTGACCTGCATCAGGGCCAGATTCAGGGCTTCTTCAACAAGCCGGTGAACCATCTCACCGCCATGCCGATTCTCGTGGACTATTTCCGCAAGAAGGGCGTTGCTGAAGAGGGCGAGCTGTGCATCGTGAGCCCCGACGTCGGACGCGCGAAGGCCGCGAAGAAATTCGCCGACTACCTCGACGCCGACCTCGCCATCATGCACAAGGGCCGTCCGGGTCATAACCAGGCGGAAATCACGGCCTTCTTCGGTGATGTGGAAGGCAAGGTATGCATCCTGAACGACGACATGATCGACACGGGCGGCTCGATTGTCGCGGCTGCCGCAACGCTCAAGAATCGTGGCGCGAAGAAGGTTTACGTTTCGGCGACGCACCCCGTTTTCAGCGGTCCGGCGTACGAGCGTCTTGAGTCGGCTCCGGTCGAGGAGGTCGTGGTCACCGACACCCATCCCATTCCGGAAGAGCATATGGGCGGCAAGATCAAGGTCGTGTCCGTGGCGCCCCTTCTGGCGGAATCCATCAGCCGCGTCTTCAACAACACCTCGGTGAGCGCCCTGGGCGACGCGAACCTGTAGGAGCCTGCGGTTTATGTATCTTGTCGCAGGGCTGGGTAATCCTGGCGAAGAGTACGAACATACGCGCCATAACGCGGGTTTCGATACGATTGACGAGCTGGCGGAAAGCCTGCGCGTGAGCTATTGGAAGAACGAGGGCGGCGCGCTGACGGCAAAGACGAGCATCGCGCAGGAAGAGGTGCTGCTCGTCAAGCCGCAGAGCTTCATGAACACGTCGGGTGGTCCGGTGAAGAAGCTGATGAATGCCTATGGCATCGACCCTGAGCATCTCATCGTGATTCACGACGACCTCGACATTCAGCCTTCCTCCATTCGCGTGAAGCTGGGCGGCGGTCTTGCGGGTCATAACGGTCTGAAGTCGATTGCGGAAAAGCTGGGGACGCGCGATTGGTTCCGCGTGCGTGTGGGAATCGGACGTCCGCCGGGACGCATGCCGGTGGTCGATTTCGTTCTCGGGCGCCCGCGCAAGGATGACGCGGACGATTTCCAGGCAGGCTGCCATCAGGCGTCTCTCGCGGTGGAAAGCCTCATTCGGCAGGGTCTCGAGAAGACGCAGCAGGAATTCAACTAAGAGATGTGGGGCCGTGTGCGAAAGCGCGCGGCCCTTTTGCATGCAGGCGCGTGGCGGGCGCTTCGCGGTCGTATCGCATGCCGCGTTGAATGGCCTCCACGCGTACACTGCCTACGCGCGTCACACGGGGCATCGCGCGGCAACCTCCAACGCAAGCGCCGCGTGGAACCCCTCCAAAAGCAAGCGGTTTATGCGTTTGCGCGCGCTTCGCCAGCGTCTCTCTCATTCCTCATACGGGTTTCATGGCGGTTTGTTCCCCTTGCTTGTTTGTGGGAAAATGGACGCGAGAAGAGATTTGAAGCGTCCGAGGTAGTCATGTCAGCGAAGTTCAATATCAAGACGGCGGACGGAGCCGCTGTTGCTCGATTGCAACAGGAGTTCGACCTACCGCATTTCATTGCAAGTATCCTTGCGACACGGGGATACACCTCATCCGACGAGGTGCGTCGCTTCCTTGCGCCGAGTCTCGAGCGGGATTGGCATAATCCCTACGAGATTCCCCATATGGATGAGCTGGTCGAAGGCTTGTCGAGCGTCATCCGCCAGGGCAAGCAGATTGTCGTGTTTGGCGACTTCGACCTCGATGGCATTTCCTCGACCGTGACGCTGACCCGCGGCCTGCGCGAACTGGGAGGGCGGGTCGAGCCTTTCATTCCCCATCGGACGGACGAAGGCTACGGCTTGACCGAGGCAGCCATTGCGCGCATGCGCCGCACGCTTTCCCCGGAATGCGTGATAACGGTCGATTGCGGCATTTCCTGCCGTGACGAAGTGGCGCTGCTCAAAGAGGCGGGCATTCAGGTCTTCATCACCGATCACCACGAAGCGGGCGACCATGTGCCGCAGGGCGTTCCGGTCGTCGACCCGAAAGCCCATGAGGATTGTCCGAGCTCGATTCTCGCGGGCGTGGGCGTCGCGCTGAAGGTGATTCAGGCGGTGGGCGGCCGTTTGGGCAAGCCGGACTTGTGGCGCGAGTACATCGATTTCGCGACGCTTGGCACGATTGCCGATCTCATGCCGATGCGTGACGAGAACCGCGCCTTGGTGGCCGAGGGCATCAGGATGATCAACGAGCATCCGCGTCCATCGATTGCCGCGCTTCTCGATGTTGCGGGCGCCGCGGGAAAGGCGGTCGCAAGCAGCAATCTGGGATTCACCATCATCCCGCGCTTGAACGCGGCGGGGCGCATGGGGAATCCGATGCGCGCATTCGACCTGCTGATGTGCGATAACCTCGACGACGCCTATGCGTGCGCGGAGACGCTCGAGGCGATCAACGACGAGCGCCGCTCGATAGAGGCGGAGCTCATGGAGCTCGCGACCATTCAGGCGGAGCAGAAATACCACGGTCAGCGCGCGCTCGTGCTTGCCTCCGAAGGCTGGCATGAGGGTGTGAAGGGCATCGTGGCTGGCCGCATCGCGCAGAACTTCGGCGTGCCCACCATCCTGTTCGCAATTGGCGAGGACGGTCTGGCGCATGGTTCGGGCCGTGTGGTGGGTCAGGTGAATCTGTTCAAGGCGGTCGAAAGCGTGTCCGACATCCTGACGCGTTTCGGTGGCCATGAGGCGGCCGTGGGCGTGACTTTGCCCGCCGCCAAGCTTGACGAATTCGAGAAGCGCCTTTGTACGTACATGGACACGCTTCCGGTGGAAAGCTTCCATCCACGCGTTTCCATTGACGCCTGCGTGGGACTCGATGAGCTCACGCTTTCAAACGTGTATCGCATGGACGAGCTTATGCCCTATGGGCAGGAGAACGAGCAGCCGATGCTCCTTGCCCGCAACGTGACCCTCACCAATTGCCGCGCGGTGGGCGCCGATCGCAACCATCTGAGCTGCCAGCTGACCGATGGAACCACCTCGATTGCGGGCATCATGTTCCATTGTGCCGATATCGATTCCTTCATGCAGTGCTCTTCGGTCGTCAATGCGGCCTTCAATGTGCAGGTGGATGAATGGCGCGGCCGCCGCAGCGTCAAGGCGATGCTGCGGGCCCTGTCGCCGGCGCAACCGTGTTCGGCGCTCGAGACCTGGCTCAACGACGACTCGCTCGCTTTCGTGAGCGACCTCTTCGGCGCCGATGCCGAGCTCTCCGCCGACCCGCATGCGCATGACACTGCCGGGGAAGACGACGACGATGATCTTGTGGCACGCCGGGCGGAATGGGAAGCGCGTATGAAGGCGGATTCCGCAGGAACCCGCCAGGCGATAGTCGAATCCTTCATCGGCACCGCCGCGCTTCATGAGACGCAGGAGTCGGCGCTCGCGCATCTCGACGCGGGCGAATCGGTGCTTGCGATCATGGCCACCGGCAGGGGAAAGTCCCTGATATTCCAGGTGCATGCGGTCGAGACCGCCTTGCAGGGGAAGGGAATGAGCGTTTTCGTGTACCCCCTGCGCGCGCTGATTGCCGACCAGGCATTCCATCTGCGTTGCCGTGTCGACCGCTTCGGTCTGCATTGTGCCGTGCTGACGGGCGATACGCCCTTGCCCACTCGCGCGCAGATCTTCGACGAGATTGCGCAAGGGAAATGCGACATCATTCTGACGACGCCGGAATTCCTGAGCTTCCACGAGGCGGATTTTGCCGCCGCTCCCCAAACGGGCTTCGTCGTGATTGACGAAGCGCACCATATCGGCCTGGCGAAAGCGGGCCATCGCGAGGCCTATCATGGCTTGCGTCATGTGCTCGATGCGCTGCATGAGCCGCCGGTCTTGGCGATCACGGCGACAGCGGATGACCGCATCGCCGACGACATATGCGATGAGCTGCGGATAAGCTGCCGCATCTACGATAAGCATGAGCGCGAGAACCTGAAGCTCGATGACCAGCGCGGCCTTCGCCGGCGTGACGAATACCTGGCAAGCCTGGTGGCAAGCGGGGAGAAGACGGTCATCTACGTGAATTCCCGGGCGGAATCGGTGGCTCTCGCCCGCATGCTGCGTCAGCGCGTTCCCCAGATCGGAAGCCTTATCGGCTTCTATAACGCGGGTCTTTCGCGAGAGGAACGGACGCGGGTCGAAGAGCTATTCCGCTGCGACCGCCTGTGCGTGCTCGTGGCGACAAGCGCGTTTGGCGAAGGAGTCGACATCCCCAATATCCGCCATGTGGTGCTTTTCCATTTGCCTTTCAACGAGGTGGAATTCAACCAGATGTGCGGCCGCGCGGGACGCGATGGCGCCGACGCGATCATCCATCTGCTGTTTGGCCGAACCGACCGGGCGGTGAATGAGGGAATTCTGCACGGGCTTACGCCCGAGCGCGATGTGATGGCGCAGGTCTATCGGGTGTTGCGCGCGCACCAGCGCGAAGCGGGCAACGCGGCCTTTGAGATGACCTATGGCAGTCTGGCGGCGGATGCGAGCTCTCTGCCGGGCGGCTTGCCGGTGAGTCTCGAGGCGGCGCAATGCGCGGTGGCGGTTTTCCGTGACCTCAATCTGCTTAAGATTGGCGCCAGCATGGGTATCGGCGACGCGCCGCATTATGTGCGTGTTCCCGAAACCTCGCAGAAAGTGGAACTGACGAACAGCGTGCGCTATCGCGAAGGCCTCGAGGAATGCGAGATTTTCGAAAGCTTTAGCGACTGGGTGCTGCAGGCTTCGGCCGACCGGCTCAGGCGCGCGATGATACGGCCGATACTTCCGGGGTGCGGATACGGCCTCTACGATACGGGAAGGAGCTGATGTCCATGTCAGCGGAAAACACGAACGGGACGGGCGCTTCCTCCTCGGTGTCTTCGGGGCTCTACGCGGAAGACATGAGCTACGCGGTCGATGCGGGTTTCGGCGGAAAGCCGGGTACGCCCGAAGAGCGCTTTGAGCTGCTGATAGAGCGCACAAGCGATTATCTTGAGCCGGACGAGATTGTCCAGCTGCGCGATGCGTTTGCCTATGCGAAGGAGCATCACAAGGGCCAGCTGCGTAAAAGCGGTGAGCCGTACATTTCGCATCCGGTCGAGGTCGCGCTCATTCTCTCGAGCCTGAAGATGGATGTCGAAACGCTGACCGCCGCGCTTCTGCACGACGTCGTGGAGGATACTGACGCGACGCTTGATAATGTGCGGGAAGGCTTTGGTGACAACGTCGCCCTGCTCGTCGATGGTGTGACGAAGATCAGTCGCATCGAGGTTGAAAGCCTGACGGCGGAACAGGCGGAAACGATTCGCAAGATGTTCGTCGCGATGAGCAAGGACATCCGCGTCGTCGTGATCAAGCTTGCCGACCGTCTGCACAATATGCGGACGCTGAGCTCTCTGCGCGAGGACCGGCGCATTTTCAAGTCGCATGAGACGCTTGAGATTTATGCGCCCATCGCGAGCCGCCTCGGCATCAGCTCCATCAAGTGGGAGCTTGAGGACCTCGCCTTCTACTATCTCGAGCCCGCGAAATTCCAGCGGGTGAGCCGCATGGTGGCGGCGAGCCGCGCGGAACGCGAGCAATACATCGCGAAGGTGAAGGACATCCTCGCGAACGAGATGAAATCGGTCGGGGTGGAATGCCAGATCATGGGGCGCCCCAAGCACCTGTATTCCATCTATCGGAAGATGTCGAAGCAGGGCAAGGGCTTCTCCGAGATATACGACTTGTCGGCGATGCGCATCATCACGAAAGACGTGAAGGACTGCTACTCCGCGCTCGGTGCGGTGCATGCTTTGTGGCACCCGATGCCGGGACGCTTCAAAGACTACATTGCGATGCCGAAGTACAACATGTACCAGAGCTTGCACACCACGGTGATTGGCCCCGCCGGCCGTCCGCTCGAGGTGCAGATTCGCACCGAGGAGATGCATCGGATCAGCGAATACGGCGTTGCTGCCCATTGGCGCTACAAGGAGAGCGGTGGCTCGAATTCCCTTGCGAACGACGACTACAGCCGGCAGCTTGCCTGGTTGCGCGAAATGCTCGATTGGCAGTCGGACACGAAGGACTCGCGGGAATTCCTGAAGAGTCTGAAGGTCGACCTCGCTCCCAATGACGTGTTTGTCTTCACCCCGAAAGGCGAGGTGCTTCAGCTGCGGAGCGGCTCGACACCGATCGACTTCGCCTATGCCATCCATACCGAGATCGGGCATCATTGCGTCGGCGCCAAGGCGAACGGCCGCATCGTGCCCCTTTCCTATACGCTTCAGATGGGCGACCGCGTGGACATCCTGACGCAGAAGGGCTCGAACCCGTCGCGCGACTGGTTGAACATCGTCAAGACGCCGCGCGCCCGCACGAAGATTCGCCAGTACCTCTCGAAGGTTTCGCGTTCAGACGACCTGCAGATCGGCCACGATAAGCTGCGCTTCGAGATGCGCAAGCATGATATGGGCATTTCGAGCGCGCAGGGACAGCGGGCGGTTCGGGAAGTCGCTCAGGCGCTGGGCTACCACGATGACGAGGACATGCTCATCAAGATTGGCTCGGGCAAGGAGAGCGCGCAGCATGTGGTGAACCGCATGCTCAAGATCCTTGTCGACAAGGCGGTGGCGGATGACGCCCAGCCGAAGATCGGCATGTCGGCCTCTTCCACCGGCATGATGCCGCCGATGCTCACGAGCGTTTCCCGTCCGAAGCGCCACGAGACGCATACCGACAGCGGCATTGTCGTGAAGGGCATTTCCAATGTGCTCGTGCGCCTCTCGCGCTGCTGCAATCCGGTGCCTGGCGACGACATCGTCGGCTTTGTGACGCGCGGACGCGGCGTGTCGATTCATCGGCGCGACTGCCCCAACGCGCAGCAGCTTATGAAGGATCCCGATCGCATTCTCGAAGTGGGCTGGGAAGAGACTTCGAAGCTTGAGGCCGTCTACAAGGTCGAGATTGTCGTTGAGGCACTTGATCGGACGAATCTGCTTGTCGATGTCGTCCAAGTGCTTTCAAGCGCGGGCACGAACATCTTGCGCTGCGCGACGAACTCGCATTCCGATGGCATGGTGGAGATGCACTTCATCCTGCAGATTTCGGACATCGAGAGCATCGGCCGCGTTGTCGAATCGCTCCGGGAAGTGCAAGGCGTCTTCGAGGCACGGCGCGAGGTTCCCGGCTCCGCCAAAAAGCATGTTGGCTAGAAAAAGACGCGCCGTCCGCTGGGCGGCGCGCTTGTGGATGGTATAAACAAACGACATTGAGATATTCAACACCGGGGGAATAAGAGGGAAGGAAAGCTCGCATGCCTCGTTTTCATTCCGTTCGTGACCTGTGCGTCGATACGAGCTTCGCGATTCTTGGTCCTATTGCGAACAACGTTTACGTTATCGACGATGGCGAAGGCGTCATCGTCGTCGACCCGTCGTGCCAGCCCAAAGCAATCATGGGCATGGTGGGGGAGCGCAAGGTCGATGCCATCTTCGTGACGCATCGGCATGAGGACCATGTGGGCGCCCTCTACGACATGCATCGTCTTACGGGCGCGCCGGTTTACGCGCCTGCCATCGAGGCCGCCGTTATCGAGGCGGGCGTCGAATCGCAGTACGGCCTTTCCGCCCACGGATGCCCGGTGGATGTGAGAGTGAACGATGGCGACAAGCTGAAGATCGGGAAGACCACCTGGAACGTGCTATCCACGCCCGGCCATACCGAGGGAAGCGTGTGCTACTACTTGCGGCAGCAAGATGCTCCCAAGAAAGGCGCGCCGGTGCTGCTTTCGGGCGACACCCTGTTCTGCAGCAGCATTGGGCGGACCGATTTCCCGGGCGGCTCGATGAAGCAGATGCGCTCAAGCCTGCGTCGTCTTGCCAAATTGCCTGATGAGGTGGTTGTTCTTCCGGGTCATAATGCGCTGACGACCATGAAGGCGGAAAAGCGGACGACGATTCCCTATTACGCGGGATAAGGGGAAGCGCATGCGTTTCCCCTTTTTGACCATGCGGAAGAGGACGGCTTCGCTTCCATTCCCCAGACGGGCGATTCGCGTCCCGCGGGCCTGCCGCTTGTGCTTGTCGCCGCGGCGCTTCTCGTGCTGACTGCACGTTGCCAGCTGCGAAAGTGCCGATAATGGGAGCTCCTTTTGCTCTTCCTTTGATGGCGGACATGACGTGCTAGGATATGGCAAAGACTCTAGAGCAGAAGGACGGTCATGGCACTGGTAGTTGCAAAATTTGGCGGAACCTCGGTGGCGTCTCCGGAACGAATCCAGAACGTTGCCAAGAGGCTCATAGCGATAAAGCAGCAGGGCAACGATGTTGTTGCCGTCGTGTCCGCGATGGGAAAGACGACTGACGAGCTGGTTGGGCTCGCGGCGGCCTTGAATGAGCACCCTTCCCCGCGTGAGATGGATATGCTGCTGTCGACAGGCGAACAGGTTTCGATGTCGCTGCTGGCCATGGCGATCAACGCGCGTGGCTATCGCGCGGCGAGCTTCACCGGCTGGCAGGCAGGCATTGTCACCGACAGCCGCAATGGTGTCGCGAAGATTTCCGAAGTGAACGCCCAGCGCGTGCGCGACAAGCTCGATGCGGGCGCCATTTGCGTGGTGGCGGGTTTCCAGGGCATTTCGCCTGATCAGGAAATTACGACGCTTGGACGCGGCGGTTCGGATACGACCGCGGTCGCCCTTGCCTGGGGTCTGCATGCGGATGTGTGCGAAATCTACTCCGACGTCGACGGCATCTACTCCGCCGACCCGCGTGTGGCACCGCGCGCCCGCAAGCTCGATGAGGTTCCTTACGACGACATGCTTGAGCTCGCAAGCTCGGGCGCTGGCGTTCTGCAATCACGTGCGGTTGAGCTCGCACGCAAATATCATGTGGTCATTCATTCGCGCTCGTCGTTCACTGATGCGCCGGGCACGCTGATAAAGGAGGTCGATCCTTCCATGGAGCAGGCGGTCATCACGGGTATCGCACACGACACGTCCGAAGTGAAGATTACCATCCGCGACGTGGGCGACACGCCGGGTGTCGCGGCTTCGGTGTTCTCCGCGCTTGCCGGCAACAACGTCAATGTTGACATGATCATCCAGAATACCTCCGAGGACGGCTACACCGACATCAGCTTCACCTTCCCGAAGGGCGACCTTGAGCGCTGCGTCGAGACCGTGCGCCGCATCATCCCCAAGCTGGGCGCGCGCGATTTCGTGCTGAACGAGAACATCGCGAAGGTGTCCATCGTGGGTACCGGCATGAAGTCGACCCCGGGCGTATCGGCTCGCGCGTTTTCCGCCCTCGCGGAAAACCACGTGAACATCCTGATGATTTCGACGAGCCCCATCCGCCTTTCCGTCGTCATCGACGCCGACCAGGTGGCGCTTGCCGTGCGGTGCCTGCACACCGCATTTGGCCTCGACTCCGACAGCGTGTATGAGGAAAAGGCGCTGTCCGCGGAAGAGCTCGCCGCAAAGGCAGCGAAGGGTCGCTAGACCTTCATGTTTAGAGAAATGCGCAGGGCCCGCCAGCAGCTTTCCCCCAAGGATTGCGTGCGGGTCCTCGATTCGCAAGTGCGTGGCGTCCTTTCCGTTCTGGGGGACGATGGCTATCCCTATGGCATGCCTCTCGATTTCTGGCGTGACCCGCAAACGGGGCATATCTGCTTCCATGTTGCCCGTCGCGGTCATAAGATTGATGCCCTGCGCGCGTGCGACAAGGCCTCTTTCTGCGTGTATGACGAAGGCTATCGCGAAGAGGGCGAATGGCCGCTCCACATTCAGAGCGTCATCGTTTTTGGACGCGTACGCTTTGTGGAAGACGCGCATCGTACCGAGGAGATTTGCCGGGCGCTCGCAAGCCGCTTTACCGATGACGCGGCGTATGTGGATGATGAGATTGCGCGTTCGTTCCCGGCGGTGCAATGCCTTGAGCTCGTGCCGGAGCATATGAGCGGCAAGCTGGTCAAAGAGTCGTAAGGCGCTGGCGCTTTCGCTTCTGCCTGCGCGGGTGGCACTTTGTTGCGCTGCTGCCCTTTCTGTTGCGCTGTGACGCTTTTGCCGCGGCGCTTATGCTTGCTCCTGCCTTTTTGCCGCCGCGGTTGGCAATCGGATGGCGGGTCATGCCATTCCGAATGCCAGACAAACCTCCTTGAATGCTCAATGCCGCGGTAAATTTCCCGGCGCCACATCGTTAATTTCTTGTTACACACGTGCCGCCTGTCGAATATCGCGGGGCAGGGTCAAACGCGCTTTTTTCAGGCGATATAATCGCTGCACGTTCATCGTTTTAAGGAGGCAGCATGACTTGGAGCAAAGAAATCCCTGCACATCCGGTGGTTGCCGTGGCTGGCGCAACAGGTGCGGTTGGCCGCGAATTCCTGAAGGTTCTGCACGACCTGGATTTTCCCGCGAAGGAGATACGGGCTCTGGCTTCCGCCAAGTCTGCTGGCTTGAAACTTCCCTTTGAGGGCGCGGGCGAGGTTCCGGCCGGCGAGCTTGTCGTGCAGGAAATGACCCCCGAGGCTTTCGAAGGTGTTGACATCGCCCTCTTCTCGGCAGGCGCGGGCGTCTCGAAGAAGTTCCGCCAGGCCGTGGTTGACGCGGGCGCGGTCATGATCGACAACTCGAGCGCCTTCCGCATGGAAGACGGCGTGCCGCTGGTGGTGCCGGAGGTGAATCCGCAGGCGGCATTCGAGCACAGCGGCGTCATCGCGAACCCGAACTGCTCCACCATCCAGATGGTGGTCGCCCTGAAGCCCCTGAACGACCTCGCGCCTATCAAGCGCATTGTCGTGTCGACCTACCAGGCGGCAAGCGGCGCGGGCGCGGCGGCCATGGACGAGCTCTACGAGCAGTCCCGCCAGTTCCTGAATGGCGAAGACCTTACCATCAGCGCTTTCGCCCATCAGATCGCATTCAACGTCATTCCGCATATCGACGTGTTCCTCGACGACGACTACACCAAGGAAGAATGGAAGATGGTCGTCGAAACGAAGAAGATCTTCGGTAATGAGGCCATCCAGGTGGCGCCGACCTGCGTGCGTGTCCCGGTTCTGCGCAACCATTCCGAATCCATCAATGTGGAATTCGACGCGCCGGTTTCCGTGGAAGACGCCCGTGCGGCTCTGGAAGCAGCCAAGTCGGTTGTTGTCGACGACGACCCGGCGAACAATGTCTACCCGATGCCGGGTCTGCTGGCCGGCACCGACGACGTGCATGTGGGTCGTCTGCGCAAGGACCCGACGGTCGAGAACGGCCTCGCTTTCTGGTGCGTCATGGACCAGATCCGCAAGGGCGCGGCTCTGAACGCCGTCCAGATCGCGCAGCTCCTGCTTCCGCAGGCATAGTTTCGCGGCTGTAAGTTCGGTTGTAATCGCGGCTCCGTTTTTAGCCGGAGGTTCAGCCAGAGGCGGAAGGGCGTGGCAGAAGAAGCCCTTTTCCGGCAGGCGATAAGCAACTAAGACAAATGCCCGGAGCCTTATGGTTCCGGGCATTGCTATTCTCGCGGGGGAGCGGTGAAAAATAAAGCCCCCGGAAGCTTGCGGCTCCGGGGGTTTCGGTCTCAGGTAAGGCTTTATGACTGGTCACGCGGTAGATCTCAAACTCAGCATGCGCCTGTGACATTCACGCGCGACTGCGACTGGCACGTCGAGCGCGACTAGCGTGACGAGCGCGACCAGCGCGCTGGCGCTTATTCCTCTTCCTTTTCCTTCTTCTTGCGGGCGTCGATGATGGCTTGCACGCCTTTGGCACGCATGGGAATGCGCGTGTAGGGGTCGGCCTGTACCGCATTCTCCTCGCGTTCTTTCAGACTGTCCTCCGAGAGCTTCGCGACCTCCTTGATGAGGTATTCCTGGCTGTTGAAGGGCTCTTCCCCTTCCTTCTGGAACGCGCCCAGCTTGGTGTAGCTGTGGTCGGGCAGAAGCTCGCGCAGCTTTACCGTGTCCTTCATCGAGATGTTGATGTAGTTGATGATGCGTTCATGCGCCTCGCTGCCCTTCTCGAGCGGCCAGGCGATCTCGATGCGCTTGTCCATGTTGCGTGTCATGAGGTCGGCGCTCGAAAGGTAGAGCTTCATGTCGTCCATCGGGCCGAAGCCGTAGATGCGGCTATGCTCCAGCAGACGCCCCACGATGGAGACCACGCGGACGTTGTCGGTGTAGCCCTCGACGCCGGGGACGATGCATGAGATACCGCGGACCCACAGGGTCGTCTTGACGCCGGCCTGGCTCGCTTCGACGATCTTCTCGATGACGTCCTTGTCGGTGATGGAGTTCGTCTTGAAGAAGAGGCCGCAGGGCTTGCCTTCCTTCGCATTGGCGATCTGCTCGTCGATATGCGCGATGATGCCCTGCTTGATCTGCAGCGGGGCGACGGCAAGCGTCTGGTAGGCGGTCGAAAGCGACTCGAGGCTCATGCTCGTGAAGAATTCCACGGCATCGCGGCCGATGGCGGGGTCGCTCGTGATGTACGAGAAGTCGGTGTACAGGCGACTCGTCTTCTCGTTGTAGTTGCCGGTGCCGAGCTGCGTGATGTATTCCAGGCCGCCATCCGCGCCACGCTTGGTGATGCAGCAGATCTTGCTGTGCACCTTGTAGTCGTGGAAACCGTAGATGACCTTGCATCCGGCCTGCTCAAAGCGCTGCGACCAGTCGATGTTGTTGCTTTCGTCGAAGCGGGCGCGCAGTTCGAAGAGCGCGGTGACATCCTTGCCGTTTTCGGCGGCAGCGATGAGCGCTTCCGCGATGGCCGAATTGGAAGCCAGGCGGTAGAGCGTGATCTTGATGGCGAGGACGTCGGGATCGTTCGACGCTTCGCGCAGCAGGCGAATGAAGGCGTTGATGTCCTCGTAGGGATATGCAAGCAGCTTGTCGCTCTCTTCGATCTGGGGAATGATCTTGTCCTTGCGATCGAGGGAGTGGGGCCAAGCGGGACGAATCGGGCCGCTCCACAGGCCGCGCTCGAAGGAATCGGGCACCAGGTCCGCGAGGCCGAAGGCGTAGGAGACGTCGAGCGGAACGCTCGTGACGTAGCAATGCTTCGGTTCGAGATTGAGACGCGCGAGCAGGAATTCCGCCACATGCTCGGAAAGCGGGCGCTTGCTTTCAAGGCGCACCGGCACGAGGCGGGCACGACGCTTGAGGATGTTCTTCATGAACTCGCGGTAATCCTCTTCATGCTCGTCGGCCGCTTCGATGACGTCGATGTCGGCGTTCCTCGTGACGGTGATGATATTCGTATGCTTGATGCGATACATGTTGAAGATGTCGGGGACGATGAACTCGATCGCGTTCTCAAGCAGGATGTAGTTGACGCCTTCGCCCGGCAGCTCGATGACGCGCTTGGCGTTGCGCGGCATGGGGATGAGACCAAGGGTCACGTCGCGGGCGCCCGAACGCTTCGTTTTGCGGTATTCCTTCAGGGCCTTGCGCTCGGCCTTCGTGAGATGGTTGTCCTGCTGAAGCAGGCGCACGACCACGTAGATTTCGCCATTGATCAAGTGCGGGAACGGATGGCGCGTGTTGACGACCTGCGGCGACAGGAACGGAACGACATTCATTTCGAGGTAGTCGCGCAGGTACTGCACCTGCTCCTCGTTGAGGTCTTCGGGAAGCAGCTCGTGCACACCCTCTTTCGCGAGGTTATTGATGACTTCGCGATACACCATCTCCTGGTAGGGGACGAGCTCGTGGCAGCGCGCGTAAATGGCGTCAAGCTGCTCTTCGGGCGTCATGTAGGTTTTCGAATCGAGAATCTTCTTTTTCAGAAGGCTCATGTCGGTGAGACTTCCCACGCGCACCATGAAGAATTCCTGCAGGTTCGACCAGAAAATGGAAACGAACTGAAGGCGGTCGATAAGCGGCACATGCGGATCTGCGGCCTGGTCGAGGCAGCGCTTGTTGAATTCCAGCCACGAGAGCTCGCGGTTCTGCATGTACGGGGGCACAGCCGGCTTATTTGGCATCTTGTCCTCATTGACCATGGTTGCCTCGCTTTCTGCTTACGCTATTTAATGCATAGATATTAATGCTATTGTAATCCAATGCATGAATTCAGATGAGGGCTTGATGCCAAGGCGTAATCGTATTTTGCAGGGTCCTTGCATTTTGCTGCGCCGATGCGGGTTTTGAAGGACAAACGCCCGCGTGATTACGGCTTTCGAAGGCGTGTGGGGGACCGAGAAGGGGGCGCGGGTTGGTGAAAACTCCCGAATATGATGTCGTGCTTCTTCCGTCGTTTATTCAGGTTGAAGCGTGGAGGCGCGCGCATGCGCCACAAGGGGAAAGCGGGCTGTTTGCTCAGACCGTGACGACCTTCAATGCGTGGGTTGCCGATTTGTGGGAACGCTTTGGCGATGGCCGCCGTCTGGTCGATTCGGTCGAGCGCGCGATGCTCATGCGCATCGCCTTTTCCCAGCGCGCGGCCCTGAGTGAAGCGTCCCAAGGCGAAGGGGATGGCGATTCCCCGGCGGCTGGCGAGACTGCTGCTGGGAGTGCGGGCGCTGGGGGCGCTGGAGACGCGGCTGCTGGTTTTGCGGGCGCTGGGGGCGCCGCTGGAGACGCGGCTGCTGGTTTTGCGGGCGCTGCCGAGATTGCCGGCGAGGGAAGCCCTGCCGATGCGCCCGCCGAGGCAGATGATGATGCGTGCGTCCTGACGCTTTCGCCGGGACTAAGCGCGCTCGCTGCCCGCTGCGAGATGATGGGTGCGGGCATCGCCGAATACGATAAGGCCGTGGCAAACGTGGCGGTGGGGAAGCGTGTCGAGACGCTTTCGACGCGTGAAGAGCTTTTCCTGAAGGCAATTGCCGACTACCGTGTGCTTCTGCGGCGCTTCAATCTGATTGAACCGGGTGAGGCCGCCCGTCTTGTGGCCGATCAGAACAAGGAAGCTTTCCCGCGTCCGCTTCGCGTACTGTGCGAGAATGCCGCGCCTTTCGACTGGCGGACCGAGCGTTTTTTCGCCGCTTGCCCTCAGCTTTCGGTCACCGTTCATTACCTGCCCGGCACTGATGGCGTTGTTCCCGTTCCTGATGGCGTGATGCTGGAGGAGGCACTTCCGGCGGGGAGGTATGCTTCTGCCGGCGTCATCATGGACGTGCTTGCCAGGCTTTGTCCTGGTGAGAGGGCTGTCGTGACCAGCGTCGACCCGCTTGGACTTTATCGCGAGCTGGAACCGGCGTTCGCGCGCGCGGGTCTTGTGGGAAGCGTGCAGGGGCAAATGCGCTTTGGCGAGACCGATTTTGGTCGCGCGTATCTCCTGGCGATGCGGGTTGAATTCGACAAGACCTGCGATTCGACGGTGCTGGCCGACCTTCTTCGCACGCCCTTTGCAGGGGTGTCGCGCCGTTTCGCGCTTGATTACGATGCACGTCTGCGCGCCGATCGCATTGCGGATCGGCGAAGCTGCGTCGACGAGCTGTGCCGCCTGTCAGACGATTTCGCCGCGCTGCTTTCACTCACGCGCCGCGATGCCACCGAAGCCGGCTTCGAGCGCTTTTCCCAGATGATATGGCGTACGCCTTCGCGCTCTGCCGCGTGGCGCGCTCAGCAGCAAGCGGCCATTGGGGGCTTGCAGGCGCTCAAGGGCTACGCCGAAACGCTGAACGCCGACTGGCGCGACGTTTATACAGTGCTTGATCAGATTGTCGTGACGGTCAATTTCGCCGGAAAGCTCGCGCGTACCGCTGAGGCGCAGGCTGCGCAGGCGGATGAGGCCGCGACGGATGCGGCAAGTTCGGCGAACGCGTTGGGCGCAGCGGAAAGCCCGAGTGCGCGCCGCGCGCAGGATGAGCCCGACATTCTCATAACGACGCAAGGAGCGGCGGCTCAGCTGCCGCCGGCATCGTTTGCGCTGCTCATCGCCGCAGATTTGAGCGCCGAGAGCTATCCGATAGCCGACAAGGACGATGCCGCCACGACCCTCTTTTCGAAGCTGGGCTTGCAGGTCGCCGATGACGAGCTGTCCCGCGCCCGCCGCACCTTCAGCTCCCTTCTGCGGGTGCCCACGCGGGCATTCGTATGCATGCGTCCGCAAAATGATGCGGATGGTAATCCGTCCTACCCCTGTGCGATGCTTGAGGAGCTGACGGACATGACGCGCGAACGGAATGCTTCCGCGGCGAGTGCGGGTGCCGTCGCGCGTGATGGCGGGCCGGCCGCCGCGTCAAGCGATGCCGCATCGGGCGGTGTCACGCCGGACGAACCCGCGCCGGTTTTCGCGGCGCGCTTCCAGCGGGGAGAGGATGCGCTCTACGCCAACGCCTGCGCGGGTGCCGTGGAAAGCGTGCAGGAAATGGCCGCCCACGTTCCCTTCCCAATTGCGGGCGAATTGCCCAAAGAGCTTGTGCCGGCCGTTTTGCCACCGCGCGTTTTCCCTGATAGCGGACTCGTGCTCGAGCGTTCCCTGTCGCCTTCCCAGATAGAAAGCTGGCTTGAATGCCCGTATCGCTGGTTCGCGCAGCGCCGCCTGAATGTCTCTTCGCTTGAAGAGGACTTTGGGCCCATGGAGCGCGGCAATTTCTGTCATCGGGTGCTCGAGCGTTTCTATCGTTCTTTCCAAGATCGGGGCCATGCCAAGGTGAACGCCGGCAATATCGAAGCGGCGCGCGAGCTCATGCGTGCGACCGTCCGCGCGCTGCTTCACGACATGCGTGGGGAAGAGCCGGGAAGCGGACGCTGGGTTGCTTCCAATCGCCTCGAGGAGCGCGAAATGGCGCAGGTGGGCGAGGAACTTGTGGAATTCCTCGACTACGAATGCCAGATTCTCCCCGACTTTCATCCGGCGTATTTCGAATACCGTTTCGACGAGAACAACGCGGTTGAATACGGCGGATGCTCCATGGTGGGCACGGTTGACCGCATCGACGTCGATGACAAGGGCCATGCGGTCATCATCGACTACAAGGGCTCGGTGAATGCCGCTCAGGAGATAGCCGGCAAGAACGCTGCCGACCCGGGAAAGGTGCAGACGCGCATCTACGCGCAGATGGTGCAGCGGACTTTGGGGTTGCAGCTGGTGGGCGCCCTGTATGTGAGCTATGGCAAGGCGCATCGGCTTGCCGGCGCGGCAGATGGCAGGGTTCTCGAAAGTTCCCATCTGCCGGGGGCGCATGGCGACACCGTGTGGTGCCGGGGCGTGTCCTCCTTGCAGGATGGCTACGAGAGCTTTGATGAGTTGTCCTTCCAGGACATGCTTGACGCGACCGAGCAGCTGGTGGCCGAAGCCGTCACGCGCATGGCCGCGGGTGCGATTGCGCCCTGTCCGGCGAACCGAGATGTGTGCGCCTGGTGCTCTGTTGAATCGTGCCCGGAGAGGAGATAGCCATGGCGCTGAAACCGGGACAGCTGAAGTGCATAAACACGCTCGACAAGCCGCTTGTTGTTGCGGCGGGCGCTGGGTCGGGTAAGACCTTCACGCTGACAAAGCGCATCGTGGGCGCGCTCGAGTCGGGCTTTGTGCAGGACATCGGGCAGATTTGTGCCATCACTTTCACCAATAAGGCCGCGGCAGAGCTGAAATCCCGCGTCAAGGCGGAATTGCGCGCATGCGGCATGAAGGAGCAGTCGCTCAAGGCAGATGACGCGTGGATCTCGACAATCCACGGCATGTGCGCCCGCATTCTGAAGGCGCACGCACTTGAGCTCGATCTGGATCCCGCATTCGTATTGGGCGACGAGTCGCAATTGCGGCAGCTAAGGGCGCAGGCGATAGACGAGGTTCTGACCTGGGCACAAGGCATGGCTGAAAGCGAAGACGACGCGTGGGTTTCCGTCGATGCGTCTGGGACTGAAGCGGCGCAGGGTGCTGGAGCGCAGGCCGCGGGTGAGAGCGCGGACGGAGCGCAGGCGGCTGGCGAAGGTGGCGACGGCTCGCGCAACGCTGCTGCCGCTGGAGCGCAGGACGCCTCTGCCGCCGCCGACAAGGCCGAACAGAATGCGATTCCTGCCATCTCACCGGCGCGGCTGACAGCCCTCTTCAGCGAGTATGACGCCCAAGGCACGTATTCGTCGGTCGAGGGAATGCTCGCGCGCCTGCTCGACGCGGCAGGGTCGAACGTGAATGGCGCCGACGCGTTCAGCGTCGTGACTTCGCAAGAGCGCGTCGCCCCTCTCGTGCAGAAAGCGCTCTCGTATTATGAGGCCCTCATCACCGCTGCCGAAAACCAGAAGCAGAGCGACTCATGCGTGAAGTGGATAGTCGCCGCGTCACAGGCCAGCTCACAGGCTCAAATGACCCTTTCGAATGGCGAGGTGACCGATGCGAAGGAAGCCTTGAGACTGCTCGCTCCCTTTGGCGTCTCCCGCAATTTCGGTTCGAAGGAATTCAAGGAGCAGGCGGCGGACTGCGGGCAGCTCATCGATACCTGCATCATGGAGCTGCGCCTTCTGGCGGCGCAGCCTTTGCTTGAAACGCTTCAAGCGCTCGCTCGCGAGGCACGGGTGCGCTTTGTGGCAGCCAAGCGACGCCGGGGCCTGCTCGACAATGACGACTTGCTGGTTCTTGCCTCGCGCGCTTTCGCCGAGCATCCGGAAATCGCCGCCCTATACGCCGACAAATTCAAGATGGTCATGGTCGACGAGTTCCAGGACACGAGTCAGATGCAGGTGGACATGATCCGTCGCATTGCCGGGCCGGGCGCGTGCCGTTTGTGCACGGTGGGAGATGCGCAGCAATCGATTTACCGTTTCCGCGGCGCCGACGTGTCGGTCTATCGCCGGCATCTTGCTTCCGTGCGCGATGCCGACCCCGATGGCATCATTCTGCTGCCTGACAATTTCCGCAGCAACGCCGACATATTGTCGCTGGTGGATTGCGTCTTTTCGCGGCAGGACATGTTTGGCGGGGAATTCATGTCCTTGGCGCCCGGCCGCGATGAGGCGCAGGTGGCGCAGCCGCTTGGCGCCAACGAGCCGCGCGTGCAGATCGTGCAGGTGACGCGGGAGCATCGTGGCGGGGCGACTTCTGCTGAGGTGCTTGCCGAACAGGCGCAGCAGATCGCCCAGGCTTTCGCGGAATTCCATGCGAACGGTCACGCGGCGGGCGAGATGGCCGTCTTGCTGGGACGCATGACGAACGCGGCGGAATACGCGCGCGCCTTGCGTGCCGCCGGACTTCCGTGTGTGGTTTCGGGCGGCTCGGTCTTCAAGGATTCCCCTGAAGCGCGCATGATTCTCGATCTCGCGCGGGTGGCGGTGAACGGCGCCGATACTGAAGCGCTGTTCGCGGTGCTGACCGGCCCCATCTTCCAGATTCCCGATGGCGACCTTCTGGCACTTGCGACTTCGCATGATGTGGAGGGGGCGCCTCATGGTCTCCTTCGCCGCCGTCATTTGGATGTGGGCATGAACGTGCTGCGTCGGGCGATCGAGGCGGCGCAGCGGGAGGATGAAGCCGAAGCGTCTGATTCCTTGGCTAAGCCACTTGATGCCTTCGATGTCACCTTTGCGGAAAAGGCTTCTGAGCAGCTACGATGCGCGGTTCGTGTGCTGGGGCAGCTCCAGCGGGCGGTTGGACGTACGGCGCTTTCGCGCTCGCTTATGCGCGCGATTGTCGATGCGGGCTGGGTCTCGCGGCTTGAAGCGCAAGGCCCCGAGGGACTTGCCTGCGCGGCGAATGCCTACAAGGCTATTCGTATGTTCGAGGACATCGAGGCGGACCGGACCGCTGGTCCGGTGGGAATTCTTTCGGTATTCGAAGAGCTGCTTGAGCTCGCGAAAGAGGCGCCGGGCGCCCTGTCGACGGATGGCGGGGATTTCGTGCGCATCATGACCGTTCATGCGTCGAAGGGCCTTGAATTCCCGATTGTCGCGGTGTCGGAATTCCGGGGCAGCTCCTCATCCGCGCCGAAGCTTATGAGCATCGATGCGGGAAGCCGCATTCTCCTTTCGCTTGACTTGGGCAAGTCGCTCGACCGGATTGGGGGAGCCGTCGCCAAGGTGAAGCCGGACGAGACGGTGTATCCCGCTTACGGAACGGACACAGACGATGAGGAAAGCCTGCGGCTTGATGCCCTGAATGCCACGGAACCGCTCGCTTTGCGCGCGGCGCTTCGGCGCTTCGATTCTATTGGCGAGGCGGAAGAGGAAAAGCGGCTCTTGTATGTCGCGCTGACTCGTGCGAAAGAGGCGCTTGTCGTTTCTTTCACGGGTTCGCGGACGAGCAAGAATCCGAATGGCGTGCCGACGGGATGCCTGTCTTCGCTGGTCGAGGCCCTTGCGGGAAACGAGGAAGGCTTCGACCCCGGCGTGTCCCATTGCGATTTCGGGGGAAGCCAGCAGGCGCTTGTTCGTCATATCGCCTTGGTGAAGAGCGAAGATGCTGTTGCAGGCGAAGACGCCTCCCGGCAGGACGATGCTGGTCGTGGTGACGCCTCGTGGCAGGCGGGTGCTGCGGACGATGAGGCTTCTTCGGGCGCGCCTCAAAACGAGTCCGCGCCAGAGGAGCTTTTCGCCGTGCCGGCGCCTTCTTCCGACACGACCCGGGTCTATCGCGTGATGCATCTGGATGCCCATCAGGGGATATTCAGCTATTCGTCGGTTGCGGGAGCGACGCACGGGACGGACCTTCTTTCGGATTTGGTTCAGAGCTTCGCGATATCCTGCGACAAGGCACTCGCCGATTCTTTTGGCGGAAATGCCAATGCGGCGGATGACCAGGAGTTTGGTTTCCGCCAGCTTCATGCCGACCGTCTCGCCGCAATGGGCGATGAGGACGATGGGTCCTGGGCGTATTTGGGGTCGGATGCCCGTGATGCCGACAAGGCGACCGATTTTGGCACGGCATTCCATCGCCTCGCGCAATATGCGGTTGATCGCTGGACGCCTGAAAGCGCTTTGCAGAAGCCTTCCGGTTCACGCATCCGAGCGATGATGAAGGCATGCCAGCTTGATGGGCGCCAGTGGTCGCGTCTCGACGACGCGCTCGACCGCTGGTTCGGTTGCGACGAGGCGCGCGAGATCGGGACATGGGCGCAGCTTGCCGCCGAGGTTCCGTTCTTCCTGGCTGTTGATCTGCCTGATGATGCGCAGGATGCAGGCGCAGCTGCCGCGAAGCTCGCCGACAACGCCGCGAAGCCCGCCGACAACGCCACAAGCCCTGCGTCAGCCTGCGCATATCTTGAAGGCGAAATCGACCTCCTTGCGCTTTCGGAAGACGGAAGCCGCGCCTGGGTGGTCGACTACAAGACGGGCGGCCATGCGGATGAGACGGAAGAGCAGCTCTATCGCAAACACGTGCTTCAGGCGAGCTGCTATGCCTGGGCGCTCATTCGCCAGGGTGTGCGTGAGGTGCAGACGAGCTTTGTCCGCGTCGAACGCCCGCGGGAGGATGCCACGCGGGAAGGCGCCGCGCGCGGCCCGCAGTGCGTCTGGTATCAGTTCTCTGCCGACGACGAGAAGACGCTCGAAAGCGCCATCGCGCAGGCGTATCTGCTCTTGCGGAAAGGTCGCAAGTAGCGCGTTCCAAAAAATATTTTCGCTCATAAAGAATAGTGCCGAGTGATTCAAAAGGCCACGTGAAC
>CAVFFT010000057.1:0-3567 GCA_963621885.1 bacterium | reverse complement strand
TCAGCCGGTCGATAAGATCGCAAGCTCAAGAACCTTGCCGCGTCCAGCGCCTTGGCGTTTCGGGCGCGGCAGCCAAGCGGGAATAGCGCTCCGTCGCGTTATTTCCGATGGAAACAAGGGCGTCTTCACCTGCCATATGCGCCTAGCTTTGATGGGTCTGGAGCCGCCACCCCCTGCTGTTCTCAAGTAAAATATGCCAAGGAGATTAACCGAATAGGCAGGGGAGGTAACCATGGGTTATTTCGGGATGGATATCCCCAAGCTGGGCTTTGGTTTGATGCGACTTCCGAAGCTGGAAGATGGCACGACTACGGATATCGAGCAGGTCAAGCAGATGGTCGACGCGTACATGAACGCGGGCGGCCGCTATTTCGATACCGCGCGCGTGTATGGCAGCTCGGAGTCGGACATTCGCCAGGCGCTTGTGGAGCGCTATCCGCGCGAGAGCTATTACCTTGCGACCAAAAACGCCGCGTGGAAGTTCGCGAAGAACGCGGAAGAAGCCCGCGCAGATTTTGAAATTTCGCTCGAGCAGACGGGCGCTGGCTACTTCGACTTCTACCTCATCCACAACACGGGCGGAAATCGCACGAAGGCCTTCGACAATTACGACATGTGGGGCTTCCTCAAACAGTTGAAAGACGAAGGCAAGGTGCGCCATATCGGCTTTTCGCACCACGATTCCGCCGAGGTGCTCGAGGAGCTTTTGCAGAAGCATCCCGAAATGGAGTTCGTGCAGCTGCAGGTGAATTGGGCCGACTGGGAGAATGTGGCCACGCAGAGCCGCAAGTGCGTGGAAGTGGCGCGCAAATATGGCAAGCCGGTCGTCGTGATGGAGCCGGTGCGTGGCGGCACGCTCGCGAATCCGCCTGAGGCGGTGGCGGATGTCCTGCGCGAGGCGAACCCGGATCGCAGCTGCGCGGATTGGGCCCTGCGTTTCGCGATGAATGTCGAAGGCGTGATGACGGTGCTTTCGGGCATGAGCAGCATCCAGCAGATGGAAGAGAATCTGCGGACCTGGAAAAGCTTGGCGCCTCTTACCGACGCGGAGCGCGAGACGCTTAAGCGGGCGCGGCAGATGCTTGACACGCTTCTCGATAATCCCTGCTCATCCTGTCATTACTGCATGAAAGGCTGCCCGAGCGAGATTAATATCGCGGGAATCATGGACTTGCTAAACCAGCGGAAGCTCTACGGGCAAGAGAGCATTGGCGTCTGGTATACCCTGCGCACGTCGGAAGGCCATCGCGCGAGCGACTGCACGCAATGCTATCAGTGCGAGGACGCCTGCCCGCAGCATATCGAGATCGTCGAAAAGCTGCAGGACGCTGCCGATTTCTTCGAATAGGACGCTCGTGGAGTGCGCTTGCCTCCGTTTTTCGCAGGCCACGTGTAATGGAGCGGCGTTCACGAAAAATGTCACCCATGACCCCACAAATGGGGCGATAATGGGAACAATTTAAATCAGGTGTTCAGCAGAGCACGAGACATAGGAAGGGTGCGACATGACCAAAGTCGATCTTGCCCCGTACGGAATTACCGATGCGACCGAAATCGTTTACAACCCGTCTTACGAGCAGCTTTTCGAAGAAGAGACGAACCCGAGCCTGACCGGCTTCGATGTGGGCCGCGAGAGCGAACTGGGTGCCGTGAACGTTTTCACGGGCGAATTCACCGGTCGTTCCCCCAAGGACAAGTACCTCGTGGTGGACGAGAACTCCAAGGACACCGTGTGGTGGAACACGCCGGAATACCCGAACGACAACCATCCGATGACGGAGGAGACCTGGGCGGTCGTGAAGGACCGCGCGATGAAGCAGCTCTCTGGCAAGCGCCTCTTCGTGGTTGACTGCTTCTGCGGCGCGAACGCCGACACGCGTCTGGCTGTCCGCTTCATCATGGAAGTGGCATGGCAGGCCCACTTCTGCAAGAACATGTTTATCCAGCCCACCGAGGAGGAGCTCGAGAACTTCGAGCCCGACTTCGTGTCCTACGTGGCTTCGAAGGCGAAGATGGAGGACTACAAGGATTACGACCTGAACTCCGAGACCGTCGTTGCCTTCAACATCACCAGCAAGGAGCAGGTCATCCTGAACACCTGGTATGGCGGCGAAATGAAAAAGGGCATGCTGTCCATGATGATGTACTACCTGCCGCTGAAGGGCATCGCCTCCATGCACTGCTCGGCGAACACCGACATGAACGGTGAGCACACCGCCGTCTTCTTCGGCCTGTCCGGCACCGGCAAGACCACCCTTTCCACTGACCCGAAGCGCCTGCTCATCGGCGACGACGAGCACGGTTGGGACGACAACGGCGTCTTCAACCTCGAGGGCGGCTGCTATGCGAAGGTGATCGACCTCGACAAGGACTCCGAGCCCGACATCTACAACGCCATCAAGCGCGACGCGCTGCTTGAGAACGTGACGATGGACGAGAACGGCGCGCTCGACTTCCACGACAAGTCCGTGACCGAGAACACCCGCGTGTCCTACCCGATCGACCACATCGAGAAGATCGTGAAGCGCGTGCGTCCGACCTCTTCCGGCCCCGACGCTGACAACGTCATCTTCCTTTCCGCCGACGCTTTCGGCGTCCTGCCTCCTGTGAGCATCCTCACCCCCGAGCAGACGAAGTACTACTTCCTCTCCGGCTTCACCGCGAAGCTTGCGGGCACCGAGCGCGGCATCACCGAGCCCACCCCCACCTTCAGCGCCTGTTTTGGCCAGGCATTCCTCGAGCTTCATCCCACGAAGTACGGCGAAGAGCTCGTGAAGAAGATGGAGAAGGTTGGCGCGAAGGCCTACCTCGTGAACACCGGTTGGAACGGCACCGGCAAGCGCATCTCCATCAAGGACACGCGCGGCATCATCGACGCCATTCTCGATGGCTCCGTGCAGAAGGCTCCTACGAAGAACATTCCGATCTTCAACTTCGAGGTTCCCACCGAGCTGCCCGGCGTTGACCCGGCCATTCTTGACCCGCGCGACACCTACGCGGATCCGGAAGAGTGGAACAAGAAGGCGGAAGACCTCGCTGGCCGCTTCATCAAGAACTTCAAGAAGTACGAAGGAAACGAAGACGGCAAGGCGCTTGTTCCGGCTGGTCCGCAGCTGTAAGAAGCGCATGAAGCGCGGCGCTTGCTTGAGGTGCGCTGCGTAGCGAGAAGCGTGGAATAAACGCCCGCTGAGTTGCTTGCGATAACGCCCCCATTGCCCGTTTGTGGTGATGGGGGCGTTCGTGTGTCCTACAGCTTGCTCGTGATTTCCAGGTAATGCAGCGTGTTGAGCTCGCGATATGCCTCGGCGGCTTCTGCGGCGGCGCCTTCTCCTGCCGCTGCTTCGCTTGTCACTTCGTCGGCAGTATGCCAGGCGCCATCGGCATCCTGATAGCCTTCGGCATTCAAGGTGGGCAGCTTTTCGCGAAGAACAAGCTCGGCCTTCTGGTAGTTGGTGAGCGGGATTCCCACGAGCTCGAGCAGCTGCGCGGCAAGGTAGTTCGGACTTGTGTCGGCGCTGGTGCTTGCATTTGTGCCGCTGCCGTTCGCGCTTGCGGCGCCGTCGCTCG
>CAVFFT010000056.1:0-33250 GCA_963621885.1 bacterium | reverse complement strand
AATCGAAGTTGAAGCTATGAAAGCCGAAGCCGAGTGCCCCGGGAATCGGAGTTGAGGTGCCCCGAGACTAAGAGTCGGCACGTCCCAGAATGAAGCGGCCCCAATCTACAGGCTCACGTCCTGCACTCGCTCGACGCCACAGTCGTCGCAAAGCGCATTCAGCTTCTTATCGAAGGTGAAGAGGGTCGCGCCCAAGCGACGTGCAAGAACGAGGTAATAGATGTTGTAAGCGGGATGTTTCAAACGGCAGGCTTCAGCCAATACTTCCCGGTTCAAAGGCTCAAATCCATGGAAAGCATCGACAATACCCACAGCCACATCGGCGCGCGCCCGTGCCTCTCGCAGGTCCATAATTCCGGCGTTTACATACTTCAAGTAGGCATTCGTCACCTCTGCCTGCATGAGTTCGCAGCTATGCACCTCTTCGCCCGTCTCAATAAGCTTGCGCATTGCGAGACCTCGCAGCGTGCCGTTGACAATCTCAATAGCGGCGCTTGCATCCAAGACGATCATCGGGAATCCCTATCCTCTCGAACAAGCGCGGCAGCATCAGGCATATCCGGCGGTATTGCAGCAGAACCAAACGTGTCAAGCTGCGCGAAGAGCGCCCGCTTCCGCGCCGTCCTTTCTTCGTGAGTCTCGAGCTTTTCCGAGCGCTCGCTTTTCGTGCCTTTGAAATAGGATTCGAGAATGGCAACGTTTTGCTGCGCAATGCTCCGATGCTCCGCTTCGGCGGCGGAACGCAGATTCGCGTAAATGTCCTCGGGGCAATCCCTCACTTGCAAAAGCGGCATAGCGCACCTCCTTCTCACAGGATATGCATATCCTAGCATACTTCTGCATACCCGCAGCTTGGCACTACATTACAGCGTTGCGTACGCTACTGCTCTGCGTGCTCCGCAACCCTTTCAGAGGCCGAATCAGCATATTCGTATTTCGCCAATTCCCTCGTCAGCATTCCCGCTGATACCTCGACTGCTAGAATTCGCCTTGCATAACAGAAGTCCTCCTCACAAGGGCAAGCAAGAACGGAAGTGGCAGGCACATGGCTTTTCTCCTCGCGCAAAGCATCGCGGTACTTTTCATCATGATATTCATCGGCTATATCCTGGTGAAAACGCGTCTGATCAGCCATTCCGCCTCACAGCCGCTTTCAATCTTGCTGGTGTACGCCATCTTCCCCTGCGCCGCGATCGTCTATTTCGAGGTCGACTACACCGACGAGGTTCTTCAGGGCTTGCTGCTCGCTTTCGCGGTGACGCTGGTGCTGCAGCTGCTCCAGATAGGCATCGTGCGCCTCCTGCGCAAGCCCTTGGGCCTGAGCTCCATCGATCAGGCATCGGCCATCTACTCGAATTGCGGCAACCTGATAATTCCCCTGATCATCTCCACGCTCGGCGAGGAGTGGGTCATCTACTCGCTGGCCTTTATCTGCGTCTCCACGGTTTTCACGTTCACGCATGGACAATCGCTTGTAAGCGAAAAGCCCCTGTTCAACGCGCACGCGATGCGCCAAGCCCTGCTTAATCCCAGCATTATCGCCATTGGAATCGGCCTGATCCTGTTCTTCACCGGCTGGCGCCTTCCTGGCGTGGTCAATTCTGCCGTCTATAATCTCGCCAACATGCTCGGCCCCACCGCGATGCTTATTGCCGGCATCGGAGTGGCATCCACCAGCATTCGCGATACCTTTGCGAACAAGCGCGTCTGGCGTACAAGCATCCTCCGACTGGTGGTTATGCCGCTCCTCTGCTGCGCCATTCTGAAATTCGCTGTCGGCTGGTGCCCCATTGCGAACGCGTCGAGCGTTCTTCTGATTACCCTGCTTGCCGCGGCGGCGCCCTGCGCATCCTCCATCGTGCAATTCGCCGCCATCCACGAAAAGGATGACATATACGCGAGCTCTATCAACGTGGTGAGCACACTTTGCTGCATCATCACGATGCCCCTGATCATCGCCCTTTTCCAGCTGTAGGACCTTTGTCCCTACTCTCGTATCCCGGACAAACGAACGAGGATGCCGCCTCCAATCCTGGAAGCGACATCCTGCAAGTTCGGTGTTTCATGGCTGACGGTTTAATACCCGATCTCTTTCAAGATGCGATCGACAGTACGCAGATTCGCGCAGGTGAACCCCTCTGTCACGCGCGGCGCCTCGCCCTGCTCGATTACGCGACCGAATTGCTCGATCTCGAGCTGATAGTTGTTCGGCGTCTCGACGATCTTCTTCTCCTTCACGCCATCAAAGGTGCGCAACTTGTAAACCAGCGGGCCTTGCGCGTTGAAAGCGAAACGCACCGGCTCGATGCTGCCCTTCGACCCATGAATCGCGAAGGAGTCGATCGCGTTCCAAGGATCGCGCTCCAAATCCATGCCGCAAACGATGCTTGCACGAATGCCATTCTCGTATTCCAGATAGGCTTCGGTATGGAAGTCGACGCCTTCGTCGCTGAAGGAGGACAGCGCGCGCACCTGCACCGGCTCCCCACCGATGATGCGCCGCGCGAAACTCGCCGGGTACACGCCCAAATCGTAAATGGCGCCCCCATAGGTCTCGCGACGCATGCGCGGGTCGCTCACGTCCGAATCAGACGTGACGAGTTTCGCCTCGACGTAGCGCAGCTTTCCGATAGCACCCGAGGCGATTTCATCACAAAGTGCCTGAATGAAGGGGCTGTGCTGATACGCGAATGCCTCCATCACCTGCACCCCGTTCGCATGCGCAGCCTCGAACATCGCCCGCGCATCCGCCTCGCACGGCGCAAAAGGCTTTTCGCAGAGCACGTGCTTGCCCGCCCAATGCCCGCAGCGGAACCGACTACCGAGTTGCTGGGCAAAAGAAAAGGGAGACAACCCAAAGGTTGCCTCCCTTCCAGCTTACGCTTGCGTCAAAAGACTAACAGTAATTAGTCCTCTTTGAGCGCGAAGTAGGTGCCGGTGTTGTACTCGAGGTGACCGTTGTTCTTCACCAGGTTACGGCAGATGGTGATGCGCTGAACGGTCGGGGTGCCCTCTTCGAGCCACATAGCGCGGCAGTCACGGTAGAGGCGCTCGACCGGGCCGTACTCGTTGTCCTCGAAGTAGCCAACGCCACCGAAGATCTCGAGCATCTGGTCGGAAACCAGCTTGACGGTCTCGATGGAGAACAGCTTGCACATGGAAGCCTTCTCAGCGGTGTAAGCGGTGGACGGGTTGAGGTCGTAGTCCTTAGCCCAGTCGTAAACCATGCAGCGGAGGCCGTGGATCATCATAGCCATCTCAGCGAGCTTCATCTTGATAGCCTGACGCTGGATGATCGGCTTGCCGAAGGTGACGCGGTCAGCAGCACGAGCGAGAGTCATCTCGAGCATGCGCTGGCTCATGCCGAGGTTGGAAGCAGCGATGTGCACGCGGGAGATGTCCAGGGAGTGCATAGCAACTTCCATGCCCTGGCCCTCTTCGCCGAGCAGGAACTTCTTGTCGAGGTGAAGGTCGGTGAAGCGGAGGCCGGTGTGACCCGAACCACGGCAGCCCATCATGTGGGGCATAGGAACGATTTCATAGCCCGGGGTGTCGCAGGGGACCATGAAAGCGGAGAGGCGCTCGTCGCCGGTGGCCTCAGGATCGGTCACAGCGATGACGTAAGCTGCATGGCAGCAGTCGGTGTGGGAAATGAGCCACTTCTCGCCGTTGATGATGTAGTCACCATTCTCGTCCTTGACAGCGGTGGTGTGAAGGTCAGCACCGGTGCCGCCGGACTGCTCGGTCAGAGCGAAGCAGGTGAAGAAGGTGCGGTCCTGGAACTTGTCCATGTACTCGGCCTTGACTTCCGGCTTGCCGAAGTCATCGAGGATGCGCCAGTTCAGGTCAGCGGAGTAATGCGTGTGCATACGCATGCCGCCGGGGCCACGGGAGAACTGCTCCTGGCACATGAGGATCTCGAGCTCGGAAAGATCCCATCCGCCGTACTCCGAAGGAAGAGCCAGACGATAAACATCGTTCTCGATGTTGATCTTGTAGAACTCCTCGGGGAAGACGTTGGTGACCTCGGCCTCCTTCTGCATTTCCTCCCAGGGACCCTCGGCGAGGTTCTTCAGCCTCTCCAGGAACTCCTCAAACTGCTCTTCGGTGAGCTTGGCCTTCGGGTTCATCTTGTGCGCCATGTCTTTCCTTTCTCTACATCAGACAAAAGACGACTTGGTGAGCATGCTACCACAACCTGCCTCTCGCGGTTGCACAGTACGCTCCTCCGTATGCCGGACATTATAGAGGAAATTTTAGCAATGGCCAAAGTTTTATTTGGGTGATGAATGATAACGAATACGCTTGCAAATTGTGTCTGATTGGCCTTTTACCACTTCATATTGGTGGTCTTAGCCCGACTCCCCCAAGAGGAAGAGAATTTTATGCGGGTCAACTTCACGAATCTGTCCATCTATTTCGAGAATCAACTATAATGAGATTCATCGAGTCACCACATTGGCATGGCCGTGGTTTGTACATGCATCCGCTGCACTAGACACGAAAGCGGGATTGTACAAGTCGGTATTCCATGCTGCTAGTTTTGAGAACGAAATCACATAGAGCTAATGGAGGTGAAGAGAGACTGTGAGTTCATTTGACACGAAGTATCTCATTGCGAAGACTTTCGTCGACTTGTGCAAGAATTCGAGCATCGCAAAAGTCTCTATTTCAGACATCATCGAGAAGACGGGGAAGAACCGAAAGACCTTCTACTATCACTTCGATGACAAGAACGCACTTATCTCATGGGTGTTCCGCTACGACATGGGCAAGCTTCTGAAGGACCGCTTTCCGGAGTCGATGCTTGTGTACGAAAGCCCGACGTCCGAAGACCCGAAGGCGATCTTCCCCTACTACATTACTAAGAAGAGCGGCGTTCGTTCGCTGAACCATGCGGCCTTCTACGACTCCTTCGCAAAGGTGCTTGAAGCGCGCCGCCGCTTCTATCAGGAGGCTCTGGGTGAAAACTCGCCGCGCTCGCTGCGCAACTATCTGTACGACCTCTATCTTCCCGCGATGATCAACGACATCAACATCATCCTGTCGAATCGCTATCTTCCCGAGAAGAACATCGAGTTCCTGGGCGAGTTCTACACCTGCGCGTGGCTCTACTACTTCATCCGCAAGATCGACCAGCCGGGCACGCAGGAGCTCGTGAGCGACGTCTACCCCTTCAACAACATCATCCACAGCTCTTTGGAGTCGGAAATCAAGCAAGCGCAGATGCGCCGCAACCTTTAAAGACGTTTCGAGAATGGACTCAAGCCATTCTTACAACATCCGCCAAAACGTAAGAGACCCCGTCACTTAGCTGACGGGGTCTCTTGTTGTGTCAATGCCTTTCCCACGCCGGCAACGCTTCCGCCGGCAGCACGGCGACTGCTAGCGGCTGCTCCAGCCGCGATAGATCGTCTGGTCGCGATCGGGACCGACTGCGATGATGCTCACCGGCACGCCGATAAGCTTCTCGAGGTAGATGACATAGTTCTTCGCGTTCTCCGGCAGTTCGTCGAAGCTGCGGCACCCGGTAATGTCCTGGCCCTTCCAGCCGGGCAGCTCCTCATAGACAGGCGTGACGTGCTTCGGGTACATCACGGAATGCTGCATCGGGAAGTAGTCGTAGCGCTTGCCGTCAGCCTCGTAAGCGACGCACACCTTGATCGTGTCGACGCACGAAAGCACATCGAGCTTGGTCAGAGCCACGTCGGTCAGGCTGTTGCAGTCGGCCGCATAGCGCGCGATGACCGCGTCGAACCAGCCGCAACGACGTTTGCGCCCGGTCGTGACGCCGTATTCGCCACCAACTTCGCCAATGAGGTCGCCAGTCTCGTCGAAGAGCTCCGTGGGGAACGGGCCCGAGCCAACGCGGGTGATATAGGCCTTCTCGATGCCGATGACCTTCGTGATCGCCTTCGGACCCACGCCCGAACCGGTGCAGGCACCGCCCGCGCAGCAAGAGGACGAAGTGACGAAGGGATAGGTGCCATGGTCGATGTCGAGAAGCGTGCCCTGCGCACCTTCGAACAGGATGTTCTTATCTTCACGCAGCGCCTGATTCAGCAGCTGGGCCGTCTCGGCGACATGCGGACGAATGACCTCCGCGTAAGGACGGCACCACTCGAGGAGCTCCTCAACCGTGTAGGTGCCCAGTCCGTAGTGCGCGAGAATGGGGTTCTTTGACGCAAGCGCCGTATCGAGCTTCTTCGCGAGAATATGCTCGTCGAGCAGGTCCTGGATGCGAATGCCGATGCGCTCCGCCTTGTCCTGATAGCAGGGGCCGATGCCGCGCTTCGTCGTGCCGATCTCGTTCTTGCCGAGACGCTTTTCCGACGCGCCATCGAGGTCGATGTGGTACGGCATGATCACATGAGCATCGCAGCTGATCAGCAGGCGTTCCGTGGAAATGCCGTTGTCAGCGAGCATCGTCATTTCCTGCACGAGAATCTTCGGGTCGACGACAACGCCGTTGCCAATCACCGGAATGCAGGAATCGTAAAGCACGCCCGACGGCATCAGGTGAAGCGCGAGCTTCGTGTCTCCGTGAATGACCGTATGACCAGCGTTGTTGCCACCCTGATAGCGCACGACATAGTCATATTCATTCGCTATGAGGTCGGTGATTTTACCCTTGCCCTCGTCGCCCCACTGAGCGCCAACAAGTACCGTACTCGGCATATCCGTCCTCTCCCCCGCCCGCACAACGCGGACATCGAATGCATAGCGCAGAATTCTGCGTTCTTTAACGGCGAACATTGTACGACACCGCTTGGGGGAACTTCCATGTTTTCGAGATTCGTACACACGCGCTTTACTGTGGCGGAGTGAAAAAGCGGGCGTACGGACTCACGGGGAAGCTTTCGCGGGATGAGGCCGCTGGCTTGTTGCTGGTGAAATGTACGTAGGCAACGCGGGCGGAAGCCACGGACTTGTCGCCGGCGAAGCGCGCGGGGCAACGCGGACTTGTTGCCGGCGAAGCACGCGATGCGGCACGAGCCGTAAACGAGGGCAAAAACGCAAAAACGGGCGCCCGGAGACTCCGAACGCCCGCAAGCATAATCGCGGAATTAGCGCTCGTTCAAATTGATTTCGCACACGTCAGAATCGAGTTCACGCAGAAGCTCGAGAATCTCCTCGTGGCAGGTGAAGAGAATCACCTGACGCGACTGCGCCAGTCGCAAAAGCGCTTCGGCGGCCGATCGACGACGGTCGGAATCGAAATGAACAAGAATGTCGTCAGCCAACACGGGAACCGCATAGCCCACATTCTGTGCCGTCATCAACAAGGCGATGCGCAGCGACAGATAGAGCTGCTGGCGCGTTCCAAGCGAAAGGAGCAGCGGGTCGCGCGTGTTGCCATGTGCATCGACAACCTCCACGTCACCGGCAGCCGTCAAGCGCACCTGCGTCCAGGCGCCACCGGTCATATGCGCGAGCAGGCTGCTGGCCTGGCGATATACGGACGGCTGGCTCTCATGCTCCCATTGCTCAATCGCGCTTGCAAGATTGCGCCGCGCCAAGAGCAAGGTGGCATAACGCTCGCGCGAGGTGGCAAGACGACACGAAAGCGACGCGCGCTTCTGCTTGAGCGCCGCGAATTCCTCATCCTGGGCGCCGCTCTGCAAACGCTGGGCAAGCTCGCCCGAGCGCGTGTCGAGGCGTTCGGCCTCGGCATTCAGACTCCGACGATGCTCCGTCGCTTCCGCCACGAGCGTCTCAAACGCGCTTGCATCGCCCACGCCGGCATCGGCAAGGAGCTCCGCGCACTGCTGCTGAGCTGCGCCTATACGATCATCAAGGTCTTTGAGCTGCACTTCCAGGCTCTGACAATACTGCTGGCGCGACTCGCGATGCCCGCGCGCCTCACGCGCATCATCAAGCAGATGGCGGGCGCGGCGCAGACTTTGTCCCGCGCGTGCAAGATGGTTGAAGCGGAAATAGTATTGAATCTGCTCGTCCAATTCGGCGAGCTCCGACTCGCGATCCGCAAGCTTCTTTTCATCCTGAAGCATCACCCAGCGCGCGTCCTCCACACGCTGCGCGATCGGCATCTCATCTTTGTCCGGCTTCAGGGCGACAACGAGAGCCGCCGCGCCCATGACGAGCGCCGCCGCCACGAGGAAGAGGCCGAAGAAGGTGATGGTGAGGCTGCCAATGCCATAGCCATACAGCGTCGTGGGAATGCCCGCAAGCAAGGCCACCGCCGGCAGTACAAACGAAAGAACCGCCTGACCAATGGAACGCGAGCGATGGTCGCGTTTCCCCTCTTCATCCGTGCGGCTGCTCAGGGTCTCATAGCGGGCGCGCGATGCGGAAAGGGCATCCTTGGCATGCGTCACCGTCGCGACAAGCCGGTCGCGTTCCGTCTGGAAATCGTCGAGCGTGTCGCGCATGTTCCGCTCTTCGTCGGCCGTCAGGCTACAAAGCGCCGCGAAATCCTCGTCATAGCCGCTCGCATCTGCAAAAGACGACATCGCAGACGCGTTCACGGCGGCGGCACCAGCGGCGGCACCAGCAGCTGCACCAGCCCCAACAGCGCCGGCGGCGCCATCAGAGGTCGCAACGACACCATACGCACCCGAGATGTCCTGCAGAAGCGAGCGTTCGTATTCAAGCTCTTCCGCCAACGGAACCCGCTGGTTCGCGAGGTCGGCAATCTGGGTCTCGGTGTTTTGCAGCAGGGAAAGATCGGCGGTGCGTCCCTCGATGAGCGCATTGAGCTCGTCGATTTCTTGGGAAAGCTCCGCACGGCGCGGGGCAATCTGCTCGTATTCCGTTCGCTCCGCAATCAGGCTTTCGGCCTTTTCTCGCGCCGTGGCAAGCGCCGCGTCCGTTTCCTTCAGCTCTCGCGACAGATTCGGCATCGAATCCGTCTCAGCCGCCGCACGCGAAAGGCATTTCGCCAGTTGCTTATCGACTTCCTGCAGAGCGGAAGCCGGCGAAACGACCGTGCCCGCGCCTGCGGTCAGAAGTTGCGAGGTCACCTGTTCCGTATCGCCAAGCGAAAGAAGCTCGTCGCCGTCCAGCGCGAAAACCGTCCGATAGGTGTCGGCGTCGATATCGGCGAGAAGCCCCTGCTCATCCTCAATCTCCGCATTATGCGTGCGCGCGATCCGCGCTTCGCTTCCGTCGTTCGCCCGGAAAATCAGGTTTCCGCTGCGTTCGGCATTCGCGGGCCGATAGGTGTTCTTATGCGAACGGCCGTCCGCCCACCCGAAAAGCACACCGTCAATGAACATGCTCAGACTGGTCTTGCCGCTCTCGTTTTTCCCGAAGACGACATTCATGCCCGGCGCGAAAGGCCCGACCGAATCGTCATGCAGTTTGCCAAAGTGGTCGATGTTCGCGCGCTCCAGATGCCAGCACCCAAATTTCCCCCGCGCCATCATGAAACGCCACCCTTCCCATCGAGCAGGTCAAGCACAAATTCCTCCGCATTTTGCTGCAGGCGCGAAAGCGCATCCTGCGACACGTCAACGACGCCCATGCCGGCATCGATAAAGGCCTGCTGCAAATAGGTGACAGCCGTTTCGCTCTCGGCGCCGTCGCGATCACAGGCGTCGAGGAACACCGCAGGGAACAAGCCCTCGGCACGCATCCGGTTGATATCGTGAGGCGCCCGCGTCTCGTCAAGCACCACGTCGCAGAAGAAGCGCGCGCAGGTCTCGTTTATCCGCGCGCGAATGTCCTCGCACACGCCGGGGCGCTGCAGCAGCTCATGCAGCGGGGTCACGCCTTGAAGCGTCACGCGCTCGACCATCTCGTCGCAGGAGGCCTCGCCATTCAGGCGGAAAAGCTCGCCACATGCGGCATCGACAATCTCCGCCAGCGTCTCACAGGCGGATACGTCGATTTTCACCTGCTCCCATACCACGCTTGCGCAGGGAGCATACGTAAGCTCATTCGGTTTGCCGGCCGAAAGCGTCACGATGTTCACGCCGCGCGCGCCGGCGTCACGTATCTTGCGACCCTGTATGCAGCCGGAATACGACAAGCGTACATTGCCTGTCGTGTCCTGCCAGGTCAGCGGGATGTGGACGTGACCAAGAGCCCAATAGTCCATGCCGCTTGCCATGAGACCCGCCGGGCTTGTCGGCGCATGGCTCGCGTCGATATCAAGGCCGGTATGGAGCACGCCCACCGCGAACGGAGGATTTACGCCCAATACCGCTTCGCCTGCCGCGCGCGTGATGCCCTGCGCGATGTCCACGCCCTGGGGCCAAGTCTGGTTGGAGAAACCACGGCCGCCAAGCAAAACAAGCGGCTCACCATCGCGTTCGTAGAGGAAGTATCCCGCCTCATCGCCCGCGGGGAACATGAAGACGTTGTCGGGCAACTTGCCGTAGCGCTGCTGCCAGCTGATAAACGGGTCATGATTGCCGGTGCAGCAATACACCGGAATGCCCGCCGCACCCAGCCGCTCCATGCCATCGAGGAAGCAGGCGTAGTCCGCGAAGGACGGAAGCGCCAGGTCGAAGATGTCGCCCGCGATGACGACGAAGTCGACGCGCTTCTCGATTGCCGTGTCTATCATGCGGCCGAAAGCCTCGGGAATGGCGGCCGCCATACGACGAGCCCACGCATCCGAATAGCTGCGCAGACCCAAAAACGGCGCCCCCAAGTGGAGGTCTGCCGCATGCATAAATGTTACCGTCTCATTCATGCCATCAGTTTAGCGCGTTTCCCTCAGGGGAAAGCGCATTGTTGCAGGGAAGTTGAAACTATCCGCCGCCCTACAGGCGCGTTGATTGTGACAGCAACACATGATGCCGATGCAGGAGGCAGCGCAGGCACGACTTCGTGAACCCTGCGCCGAGGGCACAAGCCACGCGCCGAAACTGCGCGGGCGCGCAAGCCGTCACCCTGCAGTGGCCGCACCAGCACAAACGCGCTTTTACAGGCGCGACTCGTCGAAGTAGTCGTGGAAGCTCGTGTTTTCGGCGGTGTAGGCAAGCGTGATGTCACGCGTGGGACCATTACGGTGCTTCGCCACGATAAGCTCGGCAACGCCCAGGTCGGGACGCGAATCGCTTTCCGCTTCCGCTTCGTTCATCGAACGGTCGATGAACATGACGATGTCGGCGTCCTGCTCGATGGATCCCGATTCACGCAGGTCGGAAAGCTGCGGGCGCTTCCTGCCGCCGCGCATTTCGATGGCGCGCGACAGCTGCGACAGCGCGACCACAGGCATATCCATCTCTTTCGCGAGCACCTTCAGGCCTCGCGAAATCTCGGCGACTTCCACCTGACGGTTGTCGGGGCGGCGCGTTGCCGGCTGCATCAGCTGCAGGTAGTCGACGAAAATGATGCCCTTTTCCTTATCACGCAGTTCGCGGCGCGCCTTTGCGCGCAATTCCAGAATGGAAAGCGCCGGGGTGTCGTCCACATACAGCTCGAGGTTCGACAGCGCATTGAGCGATTCGGTGATGAGACTCCAGTCGTTCGCGTCGAGGTAGCCGCCGCGCACTTTCGAAAGGCTCACGCGCGCCTCGCTGCAGAGAATACGCTGCATCAACTGCACCGCGCTCATTTCCAGCGAGAAGAAGGCGGAAGTGACGCCCGCCTTTGCCGCGTTCACCGCGAGATTCAGTGCGAAAGACGTCTTGCCCACGCCAGGTCGGGCCGCGAGGATGATGAGGTCGCCGCCGCGGAAGCCGCCAAAGAGCGAGTCGACGTCGCGGAAGCCCGAAGGCACGCCCGCCATATGCGACTGCTGGTCGGCAAGCTTGGTGATCTCCTCAAAGGTCTCGGTAAGGAGCTCGTCCGCCTTGCGGAAAGTGGAGGATACGCGCTTCTCCGTCGCTTTGAACAGGGTTTTCTCAGCCTCTTCCACCACGATATTCAGGTCATCGGGCGGATTGTAGGCAAGCGCGCTGATCTCGTTTGACGCGCGAATCAGGTCGCGAAGTACCTCGGTGCGCTTGACGATGTCGGCATGCGTGCGCCAGTTTGTGAGCGCGAAGGTGTTGTTAGCGAGCTCGAGCAGATAGTTCGGGCCGCCAGCGGTTTCAAGCGTGCCCGCCGCGCGCAGGTTTTCCGCAAGGGAAATGGCATCGATGTCGATATGCCGCGTGTACATGTCGATCATCGACGTGAAAATGTGCTGATGAGCAGGGCGGAAGAAGCTTTGAGGCGTCAGCCGGGCCGCGAGGTCCTCAACCGCCTCCTTGTTCAGCATGCAGGCGGCAAGCACGGATTTCTCCGCCTCGATATTGTTCGGCCAGCCCTGATTCAGGGGGTTGGCGGAAGCGCGCGTGCTTTGCGGCATGGCATGTCCCTTCTTTCTTGCTTGCGTACCCGCTCATACTAGCAGGATTGCGATTATCGGGTTCGGCTCGCGGGAATCACGGCAATCGATGACACATGTCGCTCATAAGGAAAAGCCCCGCCGCCGCGTAAGGCGGCAGCAGGGCTCAATTGCGTCAGCGAAAACGCCAGGCGTCCTTACTCGGCCGCCTCTTCTTCAGCAGCCTCGGGAGCGGCCTCTTCAGCCTGCTCTTCCTCGGCAACCTCTTCGACCACGGGCTCGTCGCTCGGGATCGGCTCGCCTTCAGCGCCCACGTAGACGGTCAGCGAAGCCTTGATCTCGCGATACAGGGCGATGGTCACTTCGTGCATGCCGGCGGTCTTGATGGCCACGCGCAGATCAACGCTCTTGCGGTCGATCTCAACGTCGAGCTGAGCCTTCACCGCATCGGTGATCATCTGGGCGGTCACGCTGCCGAAGAGCACGCCTTCAGCGCCCACCTTCGCGTCGACCTTCACCTTTGCGCTGTCGAGCTGAGCCTTCAGCGCCTCGGCGTTAGCGATACGCACCTCTTCGCGCTTCGCGATGTTCTTGCGACGCATCTCGAGCTGCTTGAGGTTGCCCGGGGTCGCGGGAATCGCGATGTGCTGCGGGAGGAGATAGTTGTTCGCGAAACCGCGGGCAACGTCGATGACGTCACCTTCGCCACCGCGGCCGCGCACCTCGCTCAGGAGAATAACCTTCATCATTTACCCCCTGTTCCTACGGTCGCCGCGACCGCTGACAGAAGGAACCGCGTAGGGCATGAGCGCCATCACGCGCGAACGCTTCACGGCGTTGGCGACATCACGCTGGTGCTGAACGCAGCAACCGGTGACGTGACGGGGCTTGATCTTTCCGCGGTCGGTAACATATTTGCGCAGCATCTGAGTGTCTTTGTAGTCGATGTACTCAGTTCCCTCCTTGCAGAACTGGCAGTACTTTCGACGCGGCTGCTTCATGTAGTCGGCCATGTGTCTGGTACCTCTTTTCAGTGTTTTTAGAACGGGATGTCCTCATCGTAGACCGACCCGCTCACCTCAGGCATAGCCTGGGGAGCCGGAGCGACGGGCTGCTGGCTGTGATAGCCCTGGTTATAACCAGTATTGCGAGAACCGCCGTTGTATGCGCCGCCGCCCTGATTGTCATTGCGGCTGCCCATGAACTCCAAATCGTCAACGATGACTTCGAGCTTCGATCGCTTCTGGCCGTCACGCTCCCACGAGGAGTAGCGCAGCTTGCCTTCGATAGCCACCTTCAGGCCCTTGTGCAGGTATTGGGAAATCGCCTGCGCACGGGTGCCGAACATCGTGCAGTCCACGAAGTTCGCGTAGTCCTCCCACTCGCCCGTCTGGTTGTTGCGGCGACGGTCGTTGACGGCAACGCCAAAGCCCAGCACCGCCGTTCCACCCGCCGTTTGGCGCAGCTCCGGATCACGCGTAAGGTTTCCGCTGATGACAACTCGATTGATGCTCATTTCCATCCCTCTTTCAAACCTTGCCCGATATCGGGCATCCGCAGATTAGTCGCGATCCTCGCGGCACACGATCATGTGACGCTCAATGGCATCAGTGATGCGCATGACACGATCGAGCTCGGCAATGCTTGCCGGATCTGCGTGGAAGTCGACGAGAGTGTAATCACCGTCGGAAAGACCGTGAATCTCGTAAGCCAGCTTGCGCTTGCCCCAGTTATCGGCCTTATCAATCTTGCCACCGTTAGCGGTAATGGCGTTCTCAATGCGCTTGTCAGCGGCGAGACGGGACTCCTCGTCAATAGCGGGGTCCACAAAGAACAAAAGTTCGTAAGCCTTCATCAGCTCACCTCCTCTGGACTCAACGGCTTCGGTACACCCGAAGCAGGATTAGCCCATGTATAATAGCCCGCTCCTCGCCCGCCGACAAGTAAGCCGGCAGGCTCTTCCACGTCGAACTCACAAATGCCGCGCGCGGATCGCGCAAAGCCCCTGTAAGCGCCTTGGGAAGAGCATAGCGGTTGCGTCTCACACGAAGTTGTAGGCTTTCCCTCACGCGGCTCGCGCGCAGTTCACAACGTCTTATCGCGCATTTCGCATGCAGCTCACAAATGGCCTTGCCGCGAATTACGCGCCGCACATAAAAGCCTTGCCACGCATTTCGCCCGCAACACAAAAGAGCCTTCCACCCCCGCTGAGCAGGAATGGAAGGCTCGCACGTGCTTGATGGCTTGACGCACCATCCGTTTGTCAGTGCGCCGCCCGTTGATGGCTCACCACGCTTCGCACGCGGCTCGCACGTGTCCTCGGGCTCGCCACGCTTCGCGCGGAGTTCGCTACTCGCTCTCGCTTTCGCTCGTGGCAGCGCTTTCACTCGCGTCCGCCGCATCGCTCGAGCTGTCGGAATCCTCATCGTCGTCATGCTCGATGGCGTCGGTCTCGAAGATGAACTTCACACTGCCCTTGACCTCATCGCTCTTGCCGCTGAAGTTGTCGTAGGCCTTGCCCGCTTCCGCCGTCGCCTTCACGCGATCAACCAGGCCGGCGAGGTTGTCGTTGTAGGCATCGATGATCTTCTGGATGCCCTCGTCATTGAACTGCTCCAGGCCATCCTTCAGTTTGTCCGCGCCATCCTTGGCGGCATCGAGACCATCGGAAAGCTGTTCGGAGCCGTCCTTCAGCGCCGTGATACCAGCAGCCAGAGCCGGAACCGACTCGTTGAGCTGCGCCAAGCCGTCGGAAATGGCACTCGCGCCGTCCGATGCGGTCTGAAGGCCGTCGTTGAGGTCACCCATTTTGTCGGTGATCTGGTCATTGCCAGCCTTCAGCTTCTTTTCGACCGCTTCCAAGGCACCCTTCAGGCCGCTGCTCGTCTTGCCGTCAGAAGTCGTCTGGCCCTCTGCCGTGCCATTGTTCAACTGTCCAAGACCAGCGGAAATCGTGTTGCTACCGGGAATAAGCTGTTCTGTGATGCTCCCATTCAAAGTGCCAAGAGTGCCACTCGCGGTGTCCACCCCCGATTTCAAGGCGGTCAATGTATCGCTCAACGAAGTCGTCGACGTATCGCCTTCATCCTTCTTCAGATTTGAGGAAGCGCTCTTGGCGAATTTCTCAGCCTCAGTCGCAGATTCAGCCGCGTTCTGCGCGTCGTTCTTCACTTGTGCTAGCGCATCCTCGATTTTCTCGCGCTGGTCATCATCAAGCCCTGCAAAGTACTCGTCTCCATTATTGAGAATCGCATCAATCTTATCGGCGGTATCATTCGCGCTTGCCGCCGCGTCACCCGCATTCGTTGCGGCGTTGTCAGTGACCTTTTTAATTCCCTCGACTTGCGTCTGAGCGCCCTTCAAACCACCGCTCACACTATTCGACAGGCTACTCTGCAGCTGGCCTAATGCACCAGACACCTGCGTCAGGCCACCCGTCAAGCCCGACGTGCTATCGCCAACACCCGCCTGCAACTGCTCGACAGCGGCAACGGCATCCTTCAAGCCCGTCGTCGTGTCGGTGCCATTCGCGAGCGACTCGAGGCCCGCGCTCACCTGCTTGTTGCCCAGAATGAGCTGCGCGGTGCCATCGACGGCAGCCACCAGGCCATTGGCAACCGCCGAGGAGCCATCAGCAAGCTGCTGGGCCGAATCGGGCAGGTCGGCGGTCTTTTCCGCCAGCTCAGCCGAGCCGTCTTTCAGCTGCTCGCCACCGTCATCGAGCTTCTTCAGGCCATCGTACAGATCGCTCGTGCCATCGAGGAGCTGGTCCATGCCATCCTGCAGGCTGTCGAGCGCGTCCTTGATGTCACTGTCGTCAAGCTCGTCGGTGTTCAGGTCGTCGAAGAGGTTGCTCGTCACGAAAGTGGCGCTGGTGGACATCTCGAAGTCCTCCACGTCCGCCTCAATCTCGAAGGAGCTCGGAATGTCGAAATCGTCGCTGTCCAGGTCGAGGTCCTCCTGCAGACCGGGCATCGCGAAGCCGCCCACGAAGGTGCGGTCGCCATCATTCACTGCCTTCGCATGGTCGGTCGTAATGTTGCTGAATTTGTCGTTGTCCAGAATCAGGCCAGTCACGCACACGAACGGCGTGTAGATGGTGCGCGCCGCGCCGTCCACATACTCGGTGCTATAGGAGTTGTTCTTGAACTCGTAGCGAATCTTCACGTGGCCGCTCTTGCCCAGCATCTTGTCGGCCGGCACCTCTTTGTCATCGAGCCAGTAGCTCACCTTCAGCTCAATGGGCGCCTTCTTGTCGGTGTTGCCCTGGTAGTAGATGTCGTTGCCATCGGCATCCCACACGAGGCTTTCGCCCTTGGCCTCGAAGCTCTCCTTGCCTTCGGTGTTCTCGATGTCGGTCAGCGACGAGACATCGTGGATGGCGTCGTCCTTGTCGGCGTTCTTCAGCCAATCGGACACGATGGTGTTCTTCACCGTGCCATCGGCCTTGGTGAACACGTACACCGACTCCGTCTTCTTCGCGACGTTCTCATCCTCGTTTGAGCTGGTGAAAAGGTTGTTGAGCTTGTCCTTCACCTCGGACGACGTGTCGTTGTCATCGGCGGCATACGCAAGCCCCGTGACCGGCAGGGACAATCCCGCCGCCAGAATGAACGACAGCGCCACGTTCGTCGCGCGGTTCAGGTTGTCGATGTTCATAGCTACCTCCAAATAACGCCTGATGCCAGAGAGCCTCAAATTTGTATTTCTTGCCTATCACCTGTGCCTGCGCGTCTTGGCGAAATCACCACTGCGCAGCAGGCTGAAATCGTATGAGTTAGTCTTACCTTACACTTGCAGTACCTTACCACGTCCGAGCAGGGAAAACAGCCTGAGCGCAAGCAATTTTTGCCACCCGCGCGGCTGCTTTCCGTGCGGCTCCTTTTCGCGCATCCACGAGAATGCCTGGGCGTCCGCACGCGCCACGTCTACATGCGCCGCGCCAACGCTTCTACGCGCCACACCTGCGTGCCCCGCGCCAACGCTTCTACGCGCCGCATCTGCATCCGCGCCGGCCAACATGTCGCACGCCTGCACATTCGCGCCCGCTTCAGCGGAAATGCCCGGGTTGATACCGTCCTTCTGCGCCGCGGCATTCACGATGCCCGCCGTGCTGGAGCCGGCATGCGGACGGTAATCCGCGCGCGGGCTGCCATCGTCACCGGCCCGCAGGAAGCCCTGCGAGGTCTTCACGATAAGGCGGTCGAAAAGCATCAGGAAAGCCGGCAGGATGAAGAGCACGCACAGCGTCGAGATGAGGGCGCCGCGTGCCATGAAGGTGCACAAGCTGCTGATGAGCTCGACGTTCGAGTAGATGGAAACGCCGATGACCGCCGAAAAGAACGACACGCCCGACGTGACGATCGAGGGGAAGGAATGGCCCATCGCAATGCTGACGGAACCGACCTTGCCCGCGCCCGCATAACGCTCGCGGCGGTAGCGGGTCGCCATCAGGATGGCGTAGTTCACGGTCGAACCAAGCTGGATGGTCGAAATGCACACCGGCGCGATGAACACCATCGGCTGGTCAAGGTAATAGGGCAAGCCGAGGTTGATCATGACAGCCAGCATGATGACAAGCACCAGCAGGAACGGCAGGATCAGCGAGCGGAACACGAACAGCAGGATGACGAGAATAAGCCCGATCGCCACATAGTCAACCATCTTGAAGTCGGTGTCGGTGGTCGCAATGAGGTCCTTCGTCGCGGGCGCCTCGCCAATGAGCATGGCGTCCGGATCGTATTCCTCGAGCACCGCGTTGATCTGGTCGACCTGCGCGTTCACCTCATCGGTCGATACGCGGTATTCCGAATTCAGCACGATAAGCTGATGCCCGTTGCTCTTCAGCACCTCCCTCAGCTTGTCGGGAAGAAGCTGTTCGGGCAACTGGCCGCCCACGAAGCTGTCGTAGCCCAGGACGTACTTCACGCCATCAATCTGGTCGATCTTGTCGAGCATCGCCTTCGCATCGGCGTGGCTCAAGTCGGCGTCGGCCAAGATCATCATCGTCGTCGCCACATTGAATTCGTCATTCAGCTTCTCATTCGCGGTATGGAAGCGAATGTCATCCGCCGAGAGGTTCTCGATATTGTTGCCGGTGAGAATCTTCGTGAAGTCATACATGAGTGGCTTGTTCTCGAAACCGTATGCCGCGGGAATGAGCGCCACCACGAAGATGATGAGGAAGACCCAGTAGCGGCGCGTCACATGGCCGGCAAGCTTCTCCGCCGGGCGCAGCAGCGGCCGATGGGACAGGCGCTCCATCGGCTTGTGGAAGAGCAGAATGAGCGCGGGCAGCGTCGTAATCGAGCCGATAAAGCCGAGCACGCAACCCTTCGCCATGACAATGCCCAGGTCAGCGCCGAGCGTGTAGGTCATGAAGCACAGCGCGAGGAAGCCGGCGGACGCGGTGAGCATGGAGCTGAACAGCGTCACGAAGGTATTCGCAATCGCTTCTGCCATCGCCTTCCCTGCGTCATTTGGATAGATGCGCCGCTGTTCCACAAAGCCATGCCAGAGGAAGATGGAATAGTCCATCGTGACGGCGAGCTGCAGAATCGCGGCGAGCGCTTTCGTCACGTAGGAGACCTCGCCAAAGAAGTAGTTCGTGCCCATGTTCCACATGATGGCGATGCCGATGGACGCGAGGAACACGAAAGGCGCAAGCCAGGTGTCGGTGAGCACAAGCAAGGCGAGAAGCGAGCACAGCACGGCGACCAACACGTAGATGGGCTCTTCGCGCTGGGCAATATGCTTGAGGTCGGTCACGAGCGAGGCCATGCCGGCGACAAAGGTCTCGTCGCCGCCGATTTCGCGAATCTGATCGACCGCCTGCAGCGTCTCGTCCGCCGAGCTTGAGGTGTCGTAGAACACCGCGAGCATCGTGCAGTCGTCTTCGTCATTATTGAAGGCCTTGTAATATTTATCGGGAATGGCCTGCTTCGGAATGCCCAGGTCGGTGAGGGAATCGGACCAGAGCACCGTATCCACATGGGGCACGTCCTCGATCTTCTCCTTCAGGTCCTTCACATCCGCATCGTCCATGCCTTCAACCACGATGAAGCTGAATGCACCCTTGCCGAAATCCTCGAGCAGGATGTCCTGGCCCTCGACGGTCTCGAAGGAATCGGGCAGATAGGTAAGCAAGTCGAAGTTCAAGCGGGTATTCGCGTACCCGAACAAGGACGGAATGAGCAGAAGCACGGCCACCAGCAGGATGAGCTTGTGGTGGGCGACAACGAAGTTGCCGTATTTCAAACGCCGCGCATGGGCGCGCGCCTCTTTCGCGTCATGAACCTCGGCGCTATTTCGCTTAAACAGCATGTGAATCCTCCCCTGCCGCCTTCATGCCTCACGACACAATTCCCACGCTGCCCGGCAACCCTTCCCTTTGGTGCCCGACATGCGAATTCCTGAGGCAAATGGCGACACTTTGAAGATTCTAAAAGTTTGGCAACGGAATGGTGTCCCTTTGTAAACATTTGTTGATTTGTCGAAAACTATTTGGTTTCCCTCATCCCGAATACTCCGATTGGATGAGGAAATATCGCATTCGAAAAAAGGGCGGATTTACGGCGATTGCGGCAGATGAATCGGGAGTTCGCCCAAAATCACCAACAAAACGCGTTCCGTTTTTGTGCAAAATATGAAAAGGGAGTGCATTCCCATATCTGTTTGCATGACACAATCACGGAAATGTAGAATTGCAAATGCGGGTTGGGGAAGCCTTTTATTACCCCCTGTGGCTCTCCTCAATCCGTATTTTTTCTTTCAGTCCCCCAATAGAAAGAAAAAAGAAAGGCCGCATCTTTTGATGCGGCCTTCCTGTTTTTATGCGACTTTTACGAGATTCGATACGTAACGCGTAAGGCTTACGGGCATGAGGCGCAACGTGCGCAGGTTTTGCGCGCGGCATGAGCGCGCAGGGTTCGCAAGAAACGAGCAAGCGCCCGAAAAGCAAAAGACCCCCGCGAAATAATTCGCGAGGGCCCAGCGTAAGTTATTCAAACGCTATTTCATGTTGACGCAATGCAGCTTCTCGCCGGTCTCGAGATACTTCATGACCTCTTCGACCGCCATCTTCGCGCAGTTCTCTTCAGCCTCAGCGGTGGAAGCGCCAAGGTGCGGAATCACAATCGCGTTCTTCATCTGCATAACCGCCGCGTTCGCGAAGTCAGAAACGTAGCGAGCCACCTTGCCGGACTCGAGCGCAGCCGCCATGTCGGCATCGGCAACGAGCGTGTCACGCGCGAAGTTCAGGAAGACCACGCCGTCCTTCATCTTGGCGATGGCATCGGCGTTGATCATGCCGATCGTATCGGCAACTGCCGGCACGTGGATGGTGATGTAGTCGGAAGCCGCGTAAACCTCGTTCACGTCGGTGACGAAGGTGAGGTTCGGCGTGATCTGCGCCGCAGCCTCTGCGCTCATGAAGGGATCGTAGCCCACGACCTTCATGCCAAGCGCCTCAGCCGCCACAGCGACCTTCTTGCCAATGGCGCCCAGACCGATGATGCCGAGCGTCGCACCATCGATTTCATGACCCGCAAAGGCCTTCTTGGCCTTCTCGGCAGCCTTGCCGATGTTCTCATCGGCGGCGTTCTCCTGGCACCAGGCGATGCCACCAAGAATGTCACGCGCGGAGAGCAGCAGACCCGCGAGCACGAGCTCCTTCACGGCGTTCGCGTTTGCGCCCGGCGTGTTGAACACCGGCACACCCGCTTCCGCAAGCTTCTCGAGCGGAATGTTGTTCACGCCAGCGCCGGCGCGAGCGACCGCCTTCAGGTTGGCGGAGAATTCCATTTCCTTCATGTTGGCACTGCGCACCAGAATGACATCAGCCTCGTCGACGTTGTCGGTAAGCTCGTAGTCACTTGAAAGAAGAGCAAGACCCTTCTCCGAAATGTTGTTCAAGCAGTGAACTTTGTACATTACGCAAAACCTCCAGTCTTCTTTCCCTATGCACTTTTGCATGCACAACCGTTGAACTTCCGCATTATAACGCCGCCGGCACGCGACCTGTCCACGCAGCCGACAAAGGCGTGAACGCGCCACAAAGACGCGAAAGCGGGCTTGTTGGATGCAAACGCTAGCCCACGAGGCCGCGATACAGCTCCGCGTACGAACGGGCACAGCGCTCGAAGCCGAAATCGGTATCCATCGCGTTCTTGATCAGCGTCTGGCGCGCGTCCTTCTTCCACCAGGTCGAAAGTGCGTACTGGATGCATCCGAGCATCTCGTGCGCGTTGTAGTTCGCGAACGAGAAGCCGTTGCCCTCGCCGGTGTACTCGTTGTAGGGCGTCACCGTGTCCTTCAAACCGCCGGTCTCACGCACGATAGGCAGCGTGCCATAGCGCATCGCGATCATCTGCGAAATGCCACAGGGCTCGAAAAGCGACGGCATAAGGAAGAGGTCGGAACCGCCATAGATGCGATGCGACAGCGAACCGTTGAAGCCGATGTAGGAGCACAGACGGCCCTTGTAACGCTCTTCGGCATCGCGGAGGAAATTCTCGTAGGCGGGGTCACCAGAACCCAGAATCACCATACGGACGTTTTCCGCCATGATGTCATCGAGCACGCATTGCACGAGGTCAATGCCCTTTTGCGGCGTCAGGCGCCCGACCATGCCAATAAGGGGAACCTCTTCGCCTTCCGGCGCAGGCGCAAGTCCCAGCTCTTTCAGAAGCGCCTCTTTCACCCGCGCCTTGCGATACAGGCTCTTTTCCGAGAAATGAACCGGCATGTTCGTGTCGGTGCGGGGATTCCACTCCTCGTCATCGATGCCATTCAGAACGCCCACGAGGTCGCCCCCGCGACTGCGCAGCACGCCGTCGAGACTCTCGCCCAGATACGGGTCGCAAATCTCACGCGCGTAGGTGGGGCTCACGGTGGTCACCTTATCGGCGAAAACGATGCCCGCCTTCAGCATGTTGTCGCAGCCGTAATGCTCGATGAACTGCGGCGTCGCAAGCGAATCGTCCACCCGTAGCAGGTCGCGGTCGAAATCGTGGCTGAACTGGCCTTGGAACTTCAAGTTGTGAATGGTGAGCACCGTCTTCAGGCGGCTCTGCACGCCACCCTGATATTGCGTCTTCGCCAGCAGCGGCATCATCGCCGTATGCCAGTCGTTGCAGTGGAGAATCTGCGGCTCGAAATCGAGCAGCGGCAACGCATCCATCACCGCGCGGGTGAAGAAGGCGTACTGCTCGCCTTCGAATTCGCCACCGCAATACACCGGGCCACCGAAGTAGAACTCGTTGTCGATGAAGTAGTAGACGAGCCCCTCATATTCGAAGCGCTCGACACCCACATATTGGGAACGCCAGCCGAGACTCGCCTGGAAATCGCACAGATGCGTCATTTCCGCGAAATAGCGGTCCTTGATCTGCCGATGAAGCGGCATGATCACGCGGGCGTCAACGCCCAGCTTCTTCAGGTATTTCGGAAGCGCGCCCACGACATCAGCCAGGCCGCCCACCTTCACGAAAGGCGTGCATTCCGCCGACGCAATAAGAATAGGCGGAACATCGGCGTATTCGCTGCTCGCGAAGCATTCAGGCTCGGCGGGCGCGGCATCCGTAGCAGGCGTCGCTTCTGCGGGCGCGGCATCCGCGGCGGGCGTCACTTCTGCGGGTGCGGTATCCGTAGCGGGCGTGTCCACTGTCGCCGCGCCAGCCTTACTAGCAACGGCCACGTCCTCAGCCGGCATCACCGCCGCAGCTTCCTTCGCAGCATCCTCAGCCGGCGCAACCTCGGCAGCCGCCGCCTTTGCGTCTGCGGCACCCTTTGCGTCTGCAGCGCCCTTCGCGCTTTCGTTCATCTTCGCGCTCATGCGCTTTCCCGTTCTGCCTTTTGCCATCGTCAACCTCCCGCGAATGCCCAGATCCCGCGAACGCCAAGACCCGATTGAAACCCGTTTGAAGACCTGATTCCCGCAATCCTCCAAGTGACCCAATTGCCGCGGCCCTACAAGTCGCAGTCGATATGCGCGCCCTTGCGAATGACCACCGGAGCATCGGGCATGCCGATGATGCGAACGCCCGCGTCGATGACAACGTCCTTGTCAACGATGACGTTGCGCAGATGCGCGCCCGCCCCAATGACCGAATCCTGCATGACCACGCAATCCTGCACGTCAGCGCCCCGTTCCACCTGGACGCCACGGGAAACCACGCAGCCCACGACGCGGCCCTGCACGCTGCAGCCATTGCCGAAAACGCTATTGGACACTTCGCATCCCGCGTTGAAACGCACGGGCGGCGCGTCCATGACGCGCGTGTACACCGGGTCGCCCTCGATGAACAGGCTCGCGCGCACTTCGGGGGACAGCATGTCGCGGTTCATGTCGAAGTACGACTTCACCGAGCTGATGCGCGCCACGTAGCCCGTGTGCTCGACCGCGGCAATGCGCAGATCGCTCAGCGCCGGTTCAAGAATGTCAGTCACAAAATGATAGTGGCCGGCGGCGCAGGAATCCTCGACCAGACGCACGAGCAAGTCCTTGCTCATCAGCACGGCGCCCAAGGCATAGCACACGTCGGCGTTGTCCGCCATTCCCACGCGCTCATGCCCAAGTTTGCGCACCCATCCGTCTTCCACCTGCAAATACACGGGATTGCTGCTCTCGTCGGTCGGCTTCGGGCCGCGCGCATACAGCAGCGTGATATCGGCCTGCGATTCCAGATGCCGGTCAAGCAAGCGCGTGTAGTCCTCGCGATACACTATGTTCGAGCGCAGGAGCAGGCAATACTTCTCGCGGCGGTCTTCCAGATAATCCCGCTTTGCGAAGAGCGCGTCGCTGATGCCATGGTAGCGCCCGGTGCTGCCATCGAGGTTGTAAGGCGGAAGCAGCGTGATGCCGCCGGACTTCCCGGAAAGATCCCAAGGACGACCGGAACCCACATGGTCGATGAGCGACTGATAGTTGCGCTGCGTGATAAGTCCTACCGTGCGAATGCCGCTTCGGGCGATATTGGTAAGCGTGACGTCGATTGTGCGATAGCGGCCGGCAAGCTGCAGCGCGGCCACCGAACGCTGCTCGATCAAAGTGCCCAGGCGGGGATTGCCGTGCGCGGCGTAGATAATTGCAAAGGTATCGTTCATTGCCATCCTCCTATTCCGCGCCTGCGGCGGGATCCGGTTCGACCGACTCACCGGGTTCAACGGTTTCACCAGCGGGAATTCTGCATCCTGCTCCCAAAACGCACAGCGGCGCGTCCATGCCACCCACATGCGCCTTGACGCCCACGGTCACGCCCTCGGCGACGACTGCGCGTTCGACAATTGCGCCCGCCTCGATATGCGCTCCCCGCATCACGACGCTGTCGGTGACCCGGGCGCCCTCGTCGATCGTCACGCCCTGGAAAAGGATGCTGTGGTGCACCGCGCCCGCGACCTCGCAGCCCTCGGCGACCATGCAGTTGTCAAGCAGCGCCCCATCCGCAATACGCGCGGCGGGCAGGTTCGGGTTGCGCGAGTAGATGCGCCAGGAATCGTCGTACATGTCGAGCCCCGACGACGCGTCGAGCATGTCCATGTTCGCTTCCCAAAGGCTGTCAATCGTGCCCACATCGCGCCAGTAGCCTTCGAAGCGGTAAGCGAACAGACGCGCGCCCGCTCCCAGCATGGCGGGAATGACGTCCTTGCCAAAGTCGCGATTGCTTGCGGGATCCTCCGCATCGGCAATCAAGTAGCGACGAATGACATCCCAGCTGAACACGTAGATGCCCATGGACGCGAGATTGCTCGGCGGGTTCGCGGGCTTTTCCACGAAGTCCGTCACCTGGTCGTTCTCGTCGGTTGCGAGAATGCCGAAACGGTGCGCCTCCTCCATGGGAACCGGCATCACCGCGATGGTCGCATCCGCCTCGCTTCGCTTATGAAAGTCGAGCATCGCGGAATAGTCCATCTTGTAAATGTGATCGCCGGAAAGCACGACCACATAGCGCGGGTTGAAGCGGTCGATGAAGCGGATGTTCTGGTAGATGGCATCAGCCGTTCCCAGGTACCAGTTTCCCTCGTCGCCCATGTGGGTGTAAGGGGAAAGCACGTAGGCGCCACCGGTATTGGTGTCCAAATCCCACGGCGCGCCGTTGCCGATATAGCTGTTCAGAATGAAAGGCTCATACTGCGTCAGCACGCCCACGACGTCAATGCCGGAGTTTGTGCAGTTCGAAAGCGGGAAATCGATGATGCGGTACTTGCCGCCAAACGGCACAGCCGGTTTCGCACGCCGTCGGGTCAGAACGCCCAGGCGACTCCCTTGTCCCCCGGCGAGAATCATTGCCACGCATTCCTTGCTTGCACTCATCGGCTCCTCCTTCACGCATCCCTCTTATGCGCTTTTCCATTCATCATTCACTCGTCATCTCATCCATCTTATACGCGCCACGTGTTGCCTACGTACGCAAAGCGCAAAGACTTTACCCCCGTGACTTTTCACCGTCCCCCTGCGCCGCCTTCTTGTTTGGGCGGAAGCGGAAGAAAACCGCGGAAAGCGGCGGCAGCAGCACCTGAGCGCTATGCGGCTGGCCCCCGAAGGGAACATGATGCGTCCACACGGCATGCGGATTTTCCGCACCCGAGCCGCCATAAGCAACATCGTCGCTGTTCAGAAGCTCTTTCAGGGTTCCTTCGCACGGCAGGCCAACCGTGAATCCACGCAGCTCGTTCGGCGTGAAATTGCAGCACACCAGAATGTCGTCCGAGCCATTGTGGGCACGGCGCAGGCAGGCGATGGCGCTTTCGTCGCAGTCGTCCACATTCGCCCACATGAAGCCGTCCCAGCCATCGTCGATGCGCCAGAGCGCCGCATGCTCCCGATAGAAATGGTTCAGCGCGGCGGAGTAGCGCTGCATCGCCGCATGTTGCGGGTAATCGAGCAGCAGCCAATCGAGCTGCTTCTGGAAATCCCATTCGATGAACTGGCCAAACTCCGAACCCATAAAAGTGAGCTTCTTTCCCGAGCGCCCAAATTGCCAGCCCATCAATGCGCGCAGCGTCGCGAACTTCTGCTCGTAGTCGCCGTGCATCTTATTCACCATCGACTTCTTGCCATGCACCACCTCGTCATGGCTGAAGGCGAGCACGAAGTTTTCGGAGAAAGCGTACATCATCCCAAAGGTGAGCTTCTCATGGTTGCCGCTGCGGAAAAGCGGGTCCATCTCGCAATAGTCAATCATGTCGTGCATGAAGCCCATGTCCCATTTGAAACTGAAGCCCAGGCCGCCATCGTAGGGCGGCGTCGTCACCATGGGGAAAGCGGTCGATTCCTCCGCGATGGTGATCGCACCCGGATGGCTCGAAAGCAGCGCCGAATTCAGCGTGCGCAGAAACTCGACCGCCTCCAGATTGATGTTGCCGCCCTGCTCGTTGGGCACCCATTCGTCGCGCCCATAGTCGAGATAGAGCATGGAACTCACGGCATCCACGCGAATGCCGTCAACGTGGTAGACATCGAGAAAGTGATTCGCGGAAGACACGAGGAAGCTTACGACCTGCGGTTTCGCATAGTCGAACACGAGGGTTCCCCATTCGCCATGCTCGCCTTTACGCGGGTCGGCGTATTCGAATTGCGGCGTGCCGTCGAAGCGCGCGAGAGCGAAAGAGTCGCGGGGGAAATGCGCGGGCACCCAATCGAGAATCACCCCGATTCCCGCCTCGTGCAGCGTATCCACCAGCGCCATGAAATCCTGCGGCGTGCCATAACGGGACGTCGGCGCGAAATAGCCGGTCACCTGATAGCCCCAGGATGCCGGCAGCGGATATTCGGTCACGGGCATCAGCTCGACATGCGTGTAGCCCATCTGCGTGCAATAGGCGGCAAGCTCCCGCCCGATCCGGCGATAGTTCGGGTAGACCTCGCCTTCCGCGAGACGCCAGGAGCCCAAATGCAACTCGTAAATCGAGAGCGGAGAATGGAGCGGATCGGCAGTTGCACGCGTCTGCATCCAGGCCTCGTCATGCCAGGTGTAGCCCGCCAAATCCCACACCTTCGATGCGGTATGGAGCCCGTTTTCCGCGTGGAACGCGAAAGGGTCGGCCTTCAGATTCACCGTGCCATCAGGGCCTTCAATGGCGTATTTGTAGTTGTCGCCATCGGCAAGACCATGCACTTCACCTGCCCAAACGCCCTCATGAACCAGCTGAAGGGCATTTGCCGCGCCGTTCCAATTGTTGAAGTCACCCACAACATGAACAGCGCGCGCATGAGGCGCCCACACGACAAAATGATGCACGCTCGTGCCGTCGGGAAGAGGGTCTGCGGGGTGACAGCCAAAGACGCGATACGCCTGCTGGGCCTCGCCCTTATCGAACAGATACAGGTCGAGCTCAGGTATCCATGCGGGAAGAACGGCGGCAGTATCGTTGTTCTCCATGGCAGATGCCCCTTCCATCTTCACGGCGTTTCGCTTTTACAGTATCCCACTTCCCCGGCGGGGTGTCTGGCAATTCGCGCGCTTACGACAACGCGCGACTTATGTAAATATCTCCACTTCCGAATCCGGCGCAACGTGCGCCCCGCCACCAACTGTGTCGAAACGGATTCCATCCCGTTGCCGCCCGGGCATTCGTGTATGCTCAATTTCAGGAGACCGCACCGCCGTGAGACCGCGGTGCAAACCGGAGATGGCGCTGCCGTACAACCGGGGCGCCGATACAAGAGACAGGAGACGCCCATGTTGAAATTCAGATGCAAGATCTGCGGCAAGGTGTTCGAGGCGGAAAGCCTCGAGGAAGCGGTATGCCCGCTTTGCGGCGCCACTGGTGACGACCTCGAGCTCATCGAGGGCGAAGAGGCTTCGGCTCCCGCAAACGTCGAGGTGGCAGCGCCCGCCAAGACCAATCCCTATGCTGGAACCAAGACCGAGCAGAACCTGTGGGCCGCTTTCGCTGGCGAATCGCAGGCGCGCAACAAGTACACCTTCTTCGCTTCCACCGCAAAGAAGCAGGGCTTCGAGCAGATCGCAAGCCTGTTCCTGAAGACCGCCGACAACGAGAAGGAGCACGCGAAGCTCTGGTTCAAGGAGCTTGGCGGCATCGGCGACACCGCGAAAAATCTGCTTGCCGCCGCGGAAGGCGAAAACTACGAGTGGACCGACATGTACGTCGACTTCGCGAAGACCGCCGAGGAGGAGGGCTTCACCGAGCTCGCCGCCAAATTCCTCATGGTCGCCGAAATCGAGAAGCACCACGAGGAGCGCTACCGTGCGCTGCTGCACAACGTTGAGGCGCAGGAGGTCTTCAAGAAGTCCGAGGTGAAGATCTGGGAATGCCGCAACTGCGGTCATATCGTCATTGGCACCGAGGCTCCCGAAGTGTGCCCCGTCTGCCAGCATCCGCAGTCGTTCTTCGAGATCAACCTGAAGAACTACTAAGCCGCACGACCACACACCGGCCGAACAACGAGGGGCGAGCTCGCACAAGCGACTCGCCCCCTGCTTTTGGTTTTTATCAGCGCGCCCGCCGCCGCTTCGGCGCGGCCGCCGCCACTTCAGCGAGAACCCGCTGTTGTTTCAGCGCGTCCGCCGCCACTTCGGCGCGGGCCCGTTGGTCTTTCAGCACGCACGCTTCCTCATGAAAGCGCCCTATGAGCTGGGCTTATCGACGCTTTCCTCATTCGCATCCACGCGCTCCGGCAGTCCCACCTGCGGAAGCTTCCGGTGATGCACCCATATCAGCAAGCAAATGCCCGCTATCAGCAAGGGCACGCACAGGCATTGTCCCATCGTGAGCCAGCCGCCCCACAGATAGCCGAGCTGCGCATCGGGCTGACGCACAAACTCAAGCGCGAAGCGACAGATGGCATACCACACGAGGAACACGCCAAGGAAGGTTCCCCGCGGACGCGGCGGGCATTTCCGCGCGAGCAGATACAGCAGCAGGAAAAGAAGCAGGCCTTCAAGCACCGCCTCGTAAAGCTGACTCGGGTGACGCGGCAGGCTACCGGCAGTCCCCCCGAAGACCACGCCCCACGGCAGGTCGGTGATCGCGCCCCACAGCTCGCCATTGACGAAGTTCGCGCAACGCCCGCAGAAAAGGCCGATCGGTGCCGCTATCGCGCCAAGGTCGGCCAGCGTGAGGAAGGGAATCCCCGTCACTTTCGCCGCGACAATGCCGGAAATCAGCGCGCCGGCGAGGCCGCCATGGAAACTCATGCCGCCCTTCGAAATGGCGAGAATCTCAAGCGGATTCTGGAAGTAGTACCCGTTCCCATAGAAGAGGCAATAGCCCAGACGCGCGCCCACGAGCACGCCAATCATCACGCAGACGAGCACGGTCAGCACCGCATCGGCGTCCATCTTCACCTTCCAGCGGCGTGAAATGCGTACAAGAATGAGCGCGACCGCCAAAAAGCCGACCAGGTAGGCAATCGCATACCAGCGAATCGGGAATGGACCCACCCAAAACGCAACCGGATCAAGCGCCTGATAAATGTCGTTCAGCATAAGCCTATGCCTCCCGGCCCATGCCCGCGCCCAGCTCAACCGCGGCATCGCGAACAACTTCGCTCAGGCTTTCGGGAATGTCATAAAGCGCGGTCACGCGCGAATGGCACTGGGGGCATGTGAGATTGAAAAGGGCCTTGTTCTGGCCGACCGCCATCATCGAATGGTAGTGCGCCAAATCGAGCGTGCGCTCTTTGCACGCCGGACAAGTTTCGAGCTTCAAATAGAACCACCTTAGCTAGCTTGCGTCTGGTGCATTGTAGCGCAAGAAGCGAAACGCGCTGGTCCGCACATAAGAGACGAGCCGACACCCTGCACGGGCGCCGGCTCAAGGGAGAGGCTGGTCACATAATGGAATGCGTTCGACCTAATTACGCATCCAGTTCAGCGGTGACCTTGTCGATAGGCATATCAATTCCGTACCAGATCTTCTCGCCAACAGCAGCCTGCTCGTTCATCATGCCGATGCCGGTCACGATTGAGCAGCCCTTTGCCTCGGCGTCCTGGAGCAGCTGGGTCTTGATCGGGAAGTAGCACGCGTCAGCGACAACCATGCCAGGCTTGATGAACTCGGCAGGCACCGGAGTGTCGGTGCAGCCTTCGCCCATGCCCACGCTCGTCGCGTTCACGAGAACGTCGCTCTCGGCGATGGCGGCCTTCATGGCCTCCTTGTCCTCGAAGGCGATCAGCTGAACGTCGCAGCCGGTCTTCTCGCGGATCATGTCCAGACGACCCTTGGTGTGCGTATAGGACGGGCCACCCTCACGTGCGAAAACGTTGATCTTCGCAACGCCGTCAAGCGCAGCCTGGCACATGATGGCGGAACCAGCGCCGCCAGGTCCCATGAGCGTGAAGACCTTGCCCTTCGGGTCGACGCCGTGCTTGCACAGGTTGACCATGAAGCCCATGCCGTCGGAGTTGTGGCCGATGAGCTTGCCCTCGTCGGTCTTCTCGATAACGTTGACCGCGCCGATGAGCTCAGCGCCAGCGGACAGGCCATCCAGGAAGGGGATGATCTTCTGCTTGCACGGCATGGTCACGTTGCTGCCGTCCCAGCCGTCCATGCGACGCATGGCGTTCAGGATGTCGGGCAGGTCCTCGGGGGTCACGTTGAACGCCAGGTAAACCGCGTCCACGCCCGTGAGCTCGAAGGAAACGCTATGAGTAACCGGCGACTTAGAATGACGGATCGGGTTGCCAAGCAGACTGATGAGATGAGTATGTCCATTAATGAACTTGGATTGAGCTGCCATGAGAACTCTTCCTTTCCTTAGTATTCCCACTGCCTACAGCTTAATTCAGCTATTCGTGCCTTAAAAATACCTGTAATCATGTGCTCTTATTCACTAGGCAAATAGAAGCCACACATTCATAAGTTTTGGAACAAGAAGAGCCGGGGCGCAAACCCCGGCTCCACATCTGCGCTTATGCGCGAGAGCTTATCGGCTTGGAAAGACTTACGCCTTTGCCGCTGCCTCGAGCTGCTCCTTCATGATGGTGAGGAGGCCGTTGGTCTGCTCGTCGATGTCCTCGTTGAGCTTCTTGACTTCCTCGTTGGCGGCGATCTCCTCGAAGAAGGAATCATCGTACTCGATGACTTCCATGCCGGCATCGGTCATCTTCTTGGTGGATTCCTCGTTGAGCTCGGCGATCTGCGGACGAATCTGCTCAGTGGCATGCTTCACAGCCTCTTCGATGGCCCCAATTGGGCACCCGCAATCTTGCCCCTGATCGGGAACCCGCAATCGGGAACGCCCTCTTAAAACAAGAAGAGCCGGGGCGTGAACCCCGGCTCCATCTCACTTATGAGTGATGCGTGCTTGTTGCGTGCTCAGACTTAAGCCTTAGCAGCTGCGGCGAGCTGATCCTTCATGATGGTGAGGAGGCCGTTGGCCTGCTCATCGATGTCCTCGTTGAGCTTCTGAACTTCCTCGTTGGCGGCGACTTCCTCGAAGAAGGAGTCGTCATACTCGATGACTTCCATGCCAGCGTCGGTCATGACCTTGGTAGAGTCCTCGTCGAGCTGAGAGAGCTCAGGACGGACCTGCTCGGTTGCCTGGGCAACAGCCTCTTCGACGGCCTGCTGATCGAGCGGGTCAAGGCTGTCCCAGCATTCCTTCGACATCATCATGCAGTTCACGTACAGGACGTGGTTAGTCTTGCACAGGTACTTCTGCACTTCCTGGAAGTTAACGCCAATGCAGGTGTCGGTCGCGTTCTCCTGGCCGTCGACGGTGCCGTTCTGCAGCGCGAAGTAGACCTCGGCGAATGCGAGCGGGGTGGGCTCAGCGCCGATTGCGGTCCAGAACGCCATATGGTTGGAATTCTCCATCGTGCGGATCTGGAAGCCCTTGTAGTCGGCGAGGGTGCGCAGCTCCTTGTTGGAGGTCACCTCACGGTAGGTGCCGTTCTGCAGCCATCCGAGGATGTGCATGTTGTTGGCCTCAGCCGCTTCCTGCATCTTCTGAGAGAACTCGTTGTCGCCATTGAGGACGGACTCAATGGTATCGGCATCGTAGGTCGCCATCGTCATATGAGCGTCGAAGACGGCGAACTCAGGAATGAACGAGACAAACGGAGCCGGCTGACCGCAGTCAATCTGAACGTCGTTGGACTGGAGCTGACGATGCGTGTCGGCATCGCCGCCGAGCTCGCCGTTGCCATGGTAGTCAATGCTGATCTGGCCGCCGGTGATCTCCTCGATCGCATCCTTGAAGGCGAGCTGCCACTTGTTGCCCGCGGAATCAGGCGCGTTGCTGTCGGTGCTGATCAGCGTCACCTTCTCGAGACTCGAGTAATCCGTGGCGCCGGAAGCGGCGGCGGAACCCGACTCGGACTCGCTACTGGAGCTGGAGCTTCCGCATGCGGAAAGCCCGAACAGGCCAACGGCGAGCACCATTGCCGCAAGTCCGGCAAGAACGACATGCTTGCTTTCGAATGCCCTTTCTTTCATGATTCTTCTCCTTCCCACTGGTCCCTTACCAGTTTTGAATGGTTGTGAAGTTAGCATGGAGGACATTCCATTAGCAAGGATTATTTTGCGCGCTCACCTTCCCAATTGATACCGTTCGCGCTGCTATAAAATTCCGTTTCTTGACGCGCGTCCATGTCTGTGATAGCGCCATTTAGGCCTTAAAAGTCGCCGAATCATCCCTTAATCGGGTCTCGAATAATACCTTTCGACCACCTATACAATTTGAATATATTGCCTGTTCATCGCAGTACATTTCTTTTCGTTTGCCTCATCGCCCGCCCTTGCGCGTTTCGAGCGGACGACCAAAGAGCTTTTCGCAAAGGCCAATTTCAAATACCATCAAGTTCCGGAACTTGTGAGGTAACTTTAAGTATCGCGTTATGCTAATTCGACATGATACTTCTCAGCGCCTGAATGAATTGGTGGCCCGCAGCAACGCCTTTTAGCGGAGCGCAGACTGACTTAACCACCGAAATCTTTCAATCGGACTAAGCCGCTAAACACAAAAAGAGCCAGGGCATAAGCCCCGGCTCCACATCTGCGCTTATGCGCGAGAGCTTATCGGCTTGGAAAGACTTA
>CAVFFT010000055.1:0-46748 GCA_963621885.1 bacterium | reverse complement strand
CAGAAGGCGAATTAGCCTTTGCTGAAAAGCGCGAACCGGTCTGGAAGAACCGCTAAGTTCGCGCCAACCGCCGGCCTCAATTTCGTGCTGACCGCAAAGAGTCGAGCCTGCGAATCGCGGAGATTCAAACTCCATGACTCGCAAGAATTCAAACCCGCGAGCCACACCGCACTTGCAGTCGCGCCATGCTTTAGTTCCTGTATTCGCACCAATCTTAAGTGCCCGCTATACGAAACCGCTCGAACCCCTTATGGATTCGAGCGGTTTGTTCTTCAAAGACTTGCTCTATAAAGACAGGAGAATCGGCTCTCAAACCAAGCGGATTCTCCCGCATGCCTCGTCTTATAGCGACTCTGAAGTAGCTTAGCCGTTAACCTCGGCGTTCACTTCGTCAACCGGCATCTCGATGCCATACCAAATGACCTCGGCGGCGGCGCCCTGCTCGTTCAGCATGCCCACGCCCGGAACCGGGATAGCGCCAGCAGCCTTGGCATTCTTCAGGAGCTGGGTCTCTTCAGGCAGGTAGATGGCGTCAGCGACATACAGACCTTCGCGCAGGAACTCGGCCGGAATCGGCGTATCGGTGCAGCCCTCGCCCATGCCGACATTCGTCGCGTTCGCGACAATGGAGCTCTCGGCAATGCATGCCTTCATGTCGTCGAGATCCTCCATCGCATGAAGGGTCACATCGCAGGAAGTCTCCGCGCGCACCTTCTCGATAACCGTCTGCACATTCTGGTAGCTCTTGCCGCCACGACGAGCGAACACATTGAGTTTGGCAAGGCCGTCAAGCGCGCCCTGGACAAGAATGCCAGAACCGGCGCCACCCGGGCCGACCAGCGTCATCGTCGCGCCTTCAACCGTTGCGCCATGGTTGCGCAGGTTGCGGATGAAGCCCATGCCATCGGTGTTGTGGCCGATAAGCTTCTTATCCTCGGTCTTGACGATGGTATTCACCGCGCCGATAAGACGCGCGCCATCGGAAAGGCCGTCGAGCAGGGGAATCACCTTCTGCTTGTAGGGCATCGTCACACTGCTGCCGTCCCAGCCGTTCATCGCACGCATGGCGTCGAGGACGGTAGGAAGCTCTTCCTCCTCGATATCAAACGCGAGAAAGACCGCGTCGACATCGCACTTCTTGAATGAGATGGTGTGAATCGCCGGCGACTTGGAATGGCCGGTCGGCTTTCCGATAAGAGTAACGAGATGAGTATGACCCGAGATGTTCAGTTCAACCGACATGAAAAACGTCCCTTCCCTTTGCTTTCCGTACATTAATTCGTACGTCTCCTTGATGATTTAAGTGTACCCGCTGCGCGGCGGCGCGTTGATTGAGAGCTGTGCGATTCGGCAAAGTGCTATTTGGAACTTAAATAACACGTGATGAAACGGGTGATTTTTTATCCTGAAGGGGGTCGGGCGCTCCTTATTGGCAGCCCGAAAAACAAAAAAGGAGCCGCACGAATGCGGCTCCTTCACAAGCAAGATATGAGTGGGTGATTACTCAGCCTCGCCGAGGACAAAGCGCTCGAAGGAGACAACCTTGATGGTGTCGCCGAGCTCCTTGGCAACCTTGTTCGTGTAGTCGGTCACCGTCATGTCAGGATCCTTCACGAAGGGCTGCTCGGTCAGGACGAATTCCTTGTAGAACTTCTCCATACGGCCGGTAGCGATCTTCTCCTGGATCTGCTCGGGCTTGCCGGAATCGGCAGCCTGCGCCTTGTAGATGCTCATCTCGTGCTCGACGACATCAGCCGGCACAGCCTCGCGGTTCGGGGCGATCGGGGAAGCAGCAGCAACCTGCATCGCAACGTCGCGGCCATAAGCCTTGAACGCATCAGCGGTCGCGGTCTCCGGCTTGCCAACCTCGAAGCCGACAAGAACGCCGATCTTGCCACCCATGTGGATGTAGGAAGCGACAGCGCCCGCCTTCACGAGAGCGAAGCGGCCGAGCTGCGTGTTCTCGCCCATCGTGTGGATGCAGTCGGTGACGACAGCCTCGACGGTCTCGCCGTCAACCTCGGAAGCCTTGAGAGCCTCAAGGTCAGCCGGCTCGTTAGCGAGCACGGCGTCGGCGATCTTCTCGGCATAGCCCTTGAACTTCTCGTTCATGCCCACGAAGTCGGTCTCGCAGTTCAGCTCGACGACAGCACCCTTGGTGCCGGTCTCGTCAACCTTGGCGATAACGGTACCCTCGTTGGTGGCACGACCCGCCTTCTTGGTGACAGCAGCAAGGCCCGCGCGGCGGAGGACGTCAACAGCGGCGTCGAGGTCGCCCTCGGCCTCAACAAGAGCTTTCTTGCATTCCATCATGCCTGCGCCGGTCATCTCGCGCAGTTCCTTAACCATTGCAGCTTTGATTTCTGCCATAGTCATTCCTTTCGTTCATACCGCAAACGCGGCATTTGGCTTCTTCTTGCGAATTCGCTTACTCAGCAGCAGGAGCCTCGGCAGCCTCAGCAGGAGCCTCGTCCTTCTTCAGCAGGTCAGCAAGATCGATTGCCTCGGGAGCGGCAGGAGCCTCGGCAGCAGCCGGCTCAGCCATCATTTCCTCGGCGGTCACCGCAGCGCCAGTGCCAGCGACAACAGCGTCAGCGACGAACTCGGTCATCATCTTCACCGAACGGATCGCGTCGTCGTTCGCGGGGATGCCGTAATCGACGTCGTCAGGATCGCAGTTCGTGTCGAGGGTGCCGATGACGGGGATCTTCAGGCGATGAGCCTCGCGCACGGCGATGTCCTCGCGGTTGGTGTCGATAACGAAGATCGCGTCGGGGGCAGCCTTCATGTTGCGGATGCCGTTGAGGTTGGTCTGCAGCTTAGCGAGCTCCTTGTGGAGGTCGATCTGCTCCTTCTTCGGGAGGAGGCTCATGCGGCCGTCAGCGTCCATAGCCTCGAGCTCTTCCATGCGGTTCACGCGGGTGCGGATGGTCTGGAAGTTGGTGAGCATACCGCCAAGCCAGCGGGCGTTCACGTAAGGCATGCCGCAGCGGTTAGCGGCCTCGGCAACGCTCTCCTGAGCCTGCTTCTTGGTGCCGACGAAGAGAACAACGCCGCCCTTTTCCGCGGTCGCCTTCACGTAGGTGTACACGCGGTCCATGCCGATAAGGGTCTGCTTCAGGTCGATGATGTAGATGTCGCCACGGTTGCCGAAGATGTACGGCTTCATCTTCGGGTTCCAACGACGCGTCTGATGCCCGAAGTGGGCACCCGCCTCAAGCAGGGTCTGAATACTAATCTTGGCCATAACAAACTCCATTCGTTAGCCCTCTGCGCAGTTTCATCCCAAGTCCCGCAGCCTTTTTCAGTTGGCCACTCGCAGGCTTAGTCCGCCACGCATGTGAAATATAGAAACTCCGGTATTGTATCACCCGTTTCGCAAGCTCACGGGAAAGACATACGGACGCGCACCATTAAGGTACGCGTCCGTTTCGCTGATGGTTTTATGCGCCTATTCCGAAGGCTATTTCGTCTTCACTACGGGAATCTCGTCGGCGCACTCCTCGTCCAGATTGTCTTCCCACACGTAGTGCTTCGTCTCGCGCGCCACGATGCCCGAAAGGAGCAGCACCACGATGATGTTCGGAACCGCCATGAGCGCGTTTGCGATATCCGAGCAGGTCCACACAACGTCGCCGACGCCGATGACGCCCAGGAACGCGACGGCCACATAGATGATCTGGTAAGGACGAATGGCCTTCGTGCCGAAGAGATAGGTGACGGCGCGGTTGCCGTAGTAGCTCCAGCCGATGATCGTGGAGAAGGCGAAGGTGATCATGCCGAACACGAGGATGGGCGTGCCAATAACGGGAATCTCCGCGAAAGCGGCACTCGTGAGTTCCGCGCCCTTCGTGATAATCCCGCCTTCAATGAGACCGGGATTCGCAAGCGCGGTGGAAACAAGCACCAGGCCCGTGAGCGCGCAGATGACAACGGTGTCCCAGAAGGTGCCCGTCATGGAAACGAGCGCCTGACGTGCCGGATTGCGCGTCGCAGCAGCAGCCGCGACGATAGGGGCGGAACCGAGGCCCGACTCATTCGAGAACAGGCCGCGCGCGCAACCGAATTGCAGGGCCATCATGAGGCCCGAACCGACCGCGCCGCCGAAAGCCGCCTGCGGTGTGAAGGCGCATTCCACGATAAGGGCAAGCGCCGGTGCCACATACGCACCGTTGATGCAGAGGATGACGATGCAGCCAATCGCGTAGGCAACCGCCATAAAGGGAACGAGCACTTGGCAAACCTTCGCGATCTGGGAGATGCCGCCGAAGATGACAAGGCTCACGAGCAGGACGATCACGAGACCGACCACCCATTCCGGGACCTCAGGGAAGTTCGAGTTGATGACGCTCGCCATGGAGGACGACTGGACTGCCGAGCCAATGCCGAAGGCGGCGACAGCGGCAAACAGCGCGAAAAGCACCGCGCCAAGCGTTCCCCACCAGGGAGTCGATCCATCCTCGCGCTTGAAAGCGCGCTTCCAGGCATACATGGCGCCGCCAAGCATTTCGCCACGGTGGTCCTTCACGCGGTATTTCACGGAAACATAGGTTTCGCAGTACTTCGTCGCGATACCGAACACGCCGGTCAGCCACATCCACAGCACCGCGCCCGGGCCGCCAGCCAGAACCGCCGTGCCCACGCCGACGATGTTGCCGGTACCGATGGTCGCGGACAGCGCCGTCGCCAATGCCTGGAACTGGCTGATGTCGCCCTCTGCCGACGGATCCTTCGTCACCGAAAGCTTGATGCCTGTACCGAGCTTGCGTTGGATCACACCCGTTCTAAAGGTAAGAAACAGATGCGAGCCCAACAGCAAAACAATCATGGGCGGTCCCCACACAAAGGCATCGACCGCATTGAGCGCTTCAACAATATCCATGTTCGCTATTACCTCCCGCGCGACGCACAGGAGGCAAAACCCACTGCGCTTGGCTCGTTTTCAAAGAATGGGAAAATTATACGGGGAGGATATTGCAAACACGTTTCCCTTAGATGTACACGGTGTTTAAAACAGGCGGGCGAACGGCAAATTGCCGCTCGCCCGTCATTACACGCCGTTTACGTGGGGATATCGCGCCTTATTCGAAACGATAAAGGTCCTTCGTCGCCTCAACGAACTGCGCGTAGGCATCGTTGGCGACCGCCTCGTCCTCGACAAGTTCGAAAGCGGCCGGCTGGCCATCCTCGTCAAGATCGACGACCTCCAGGCACACGACGCTACCCGATGAAAGCGCCGGGTTGTCCTCATCGACCGGGAAGAAGAAGCCGAAGCGCGTGTCTCCGTCGAGAATGAGCCCTAGGAACTCAAGCGAAATCACGTCGCCATGCTCGTCTTCGAACGTGAAGACCTGACCCTCTTCTTCAGGCGGACAAAAATTCGGGGCGCTCCCCTCACGAACTACCTTGGCCATTTAGTACCATCTCTTCCGCTTGTTCTTGCTCTTGTTCGACTTCGTCTTGCGCGTATTGGTCGCAGAAGCCGATTCCTTCTTCGCGGCATCCTGCACCGCTTCTTGCGCTTCTTCGCCTGTCGCGACTTCAACGGGAACCGTCTCGGCAGCGCTCTCGACCTCTTCGCCCATGGCACGCGCGGCAATCGCGGCGTTTTCCGCGGTCATGTTCGACGCGTTCTTGAAGGCGAAGTTGCCAATCTCGGTACCATAACGCTTGGTGAGCTTGCGGTTCTCGAGCGTGTGGCTCTTCCAAATGGAATACAGCGGGCTCGCGACGCCGATTGACGAATAGCAGCCGATGATCAGGCCGACCGCCATGGCGAATGCGAAGTCCTTCAGCGTTTCGCCGCCGAAGAAAAGCATCGCGATAACGGGGACCAGCGAGGTGAGCGAGGTATTCAAGGACCTCACGAGAACCTGGTTGACCGAGTGGTTCGCCATCGTCATGAACGAGCAGCGGATATCGAGCGCCGTCATGTTGTCATTGATGCGGTGGAACACGACGACGGTGTCGTAGAGCGAGTAACCCAAGATGGTGAGCAGCGCCGCGACCGTGTTCGGCGTCACCTCGCGCCCGACGAGCGCGTAGATGCCGATAACGATTATGAGGTCGTGGAGCAGCGTGATAATCGCGACCACGCCCATGCGGCCGTCTCTAAAGCGCAGGCCAATGTAGCAAATAATCAGCAGGAACGACACCAGCAGGGCAATGACGGAAGACTGGATGACGGTCGTGCCCCAGTCAGGTCCGATGGTGTTCACCTGGATGTCTTCCTTGTTCAGGTCGAGCGAGTCGGCGACATCATTCGAGATGGAAGCCGCCTCTTCGGCCGAGGTCGTCGTCAGGCGAACGAGGAAGCCCGCTTCGCCATTGCTCTCGGTCGTCTGGATGACCGCATCAGGCTCGCCCGCATCGCTGTAGGCGGTACGCAGCTGCTCGGTGGTGATATCGCCCGTGTTGCTGAGCGTGATCGACGTGCCGCCGACGAACTCGATACCGAAGTTCAGGCCACGGACGCCGAAGACGACGAAGCAGAGCACGATGAGAATTGCCGAGATCGACAGGAGCTGCTTGCGGTAGGCAAGAATCTTGAAGTCGTGCTTGATGAAGCGTCCCTTCAGACCTTCGACCGCCTCCCAGGCCTTCTGGCCAATTTCGGCAGAACGGCTCTTGGCGACCTTCAGGCTCTCTTCGCCACTGATCATCATGCCGGACATCGTTGCCTCGGTCGACTGGCCCTGAGCCGCGGCAAGCACCGCGTACTTCTCGGCGGCAATCTGGCCGTCCTTGATGTCCCAGAATTCCGGATGCTTCGCGATAGTACGCGGAGCCATGATGCGAATGAGCGGCGCCTTGAAGAGCAACATCATCACGATGTCGCACATGATGCCCAGCGCGAGCGTGAGGCCGAAGCCCTTAACCGAAGCGCTTGCAAGGAAGAAAAGGCAGAGCGCCGTGACGAGCGAAACGAGGTCGGCGTCGATGGACGTCTGGATTGCGTGGCGCACACCGGTGATGGACGCGCCCTTGACGCTGCGTCCCATTCGGATTTCTTCTCGGAATCTCTCCAAGGTCAGAACCGAGGAGTCGGCTGCCATACCAATGGTCAGCACGATACCCGCGATGCCTGCGAGCGACAGGCTGAACAGGCCAAGCGCGGAAAGGCCGGCGAGGATGCCCAGGTAAAGCACCGAGAACACCAACATCGCGCATGCGGCGATGATGCCGAGGCCGCGGTAGAAGAAGAGCAGGTAGAGCATGACGAGCAGCAGGCCCACCAGCGCCGTTACCAGGCCGGCGAACAGGGCTTCCTGACCGAGCGTCGGGCCAACCACCTGGCTCTGCGAGACGGTGAAGCTCACCGGCAGCGAGCCGGACTCAAGGATGGTGGCAAGATGCTGGGCTTCTTCCTGCGTGTAGTTGCCGGTGATCTGCACCTGTCCGTTGGGGATTTCGCTCTGGATGGCAGGCGCGGACTGCACCTCGCCATCGAGGATGATGACAATCTGGCCATTCGTGGGCAGAAGGTCCTTCGAGGCCTGATAGAAGGCGTCGGAGCCTTCGGAGTCAAGGCGGATGTTCACCGCGTAGTCGGTGCCGGTCTCGCTCGCACGGTCAACCGTCACCTGCTCAATGTTCTCACCAGTCACAATCGGGGTGTAGGTTCCCTCTTCAACGTCGAGAGTCACCGTCTTGCCGCTCGGGAAGGTGTTGCCGTACTCGTCGGTGATCGTTCCCTCTTGGCCGTAGTTGCCGGACTCAATCTGGGAAACGACGTCCGAATCCGTGAAGGAGTCGAGACGGGCAAACTCGAGCTTGCCGGTCTGGCCGATGATGCGCAGCGCGTCTTCAGCGTCCGACATGCCCGGAATCTGGACGAGAATCTGGTTCGAGCCCTGGACGGACACCGAGGTCTCCGAAGCGCCAAGGGCGTTGACGCGGTTCTCGATGATGGCGCGGCTCTTCTCCATGTTCTCCTGCGAGACAGCACCCTCGCCCGAGCTGTTCGACGCCGTCAGCGTGACCGAAAGGCCGCCCTGGATGTCGAGGCCCTGGTTAATCTTCTCATTGGGGGGCATGAACAGGAAGATGGAAACAAGAACGAGAAGCGTCGTCACGACGAGCAGCCACATGTTGCGGCGTGCGGAGCCCGACTTGCGCTTCCTGCCTTTTCCGGAATCGGCCGAACGCGAGCTCTTGCTCTTCTGCTTACGGCCATCGGCTGCGAATTGTCGCAGCGTGTCCTTTTCTTTGGTGTTGTCCTGCGCCATATATCTTTCCTTTGCGCGTGATTCACAAGTGCATAACTTCGTTATTATGCCACGAATACTCCCATCTCGAAGAAATATATGTAACGAGCTGTCCTTATCCGCCGGCAAATTTACGTCAGCTTGACGCGGGAAGCTGGCGCGGGGTGGCACTGGCCGGCCGGCGGCAGACACGGGTGGCGGGCACGGGTTCAGCACGGCGCGGCGAAGTGCGAACCAACCAGCGAGCGCGCCCGACTTAGCGTACGGACTCGCCGGCTAGTAATCCTTGGCGGCCGGCGACTCCATCCATGCGCGATAGAAATCCTCATACGCGTCGGCAAGCACCGCTTCGCGTGCTTCCGCCGCAAGATTCGTGAGGAAATGGATGTTGTGCATCGATAGCAGGATGCCGCCGAGCATCTCGCCCGTCTTCATGAGATGTCGCAGGTAGGCACGCGAATACTGCGTGCACACCGGGCAGCTGCATTGCGGGTCGAGCGGTCCGAAGTCGTGCGTGAAACGCGCGTTGCGCATGTTCATGCGGCCCTCATGGGAGAACGCCGTTCCCATGCGGCCGGTACGCGTGGGCAGCACGCAATCGAACATGTCGACGCCTTCGCGGATGGCGCGAACCAGCGTCGTGGGATTGCCGACGCCCATAAGGTAGCGCGGCTTGTTCTCCGGCAAGGCGCGCGCCACATCACCCAGGGTCTCGAACATCATGTCGTGCGGCTCTCCAACCGAGTAGCCGCCGATGCCAAAACCATCAAAGCCGCGGCCGCCTGCTTCCTCGCTCTCGCGGGAAATCTCACCCAGACGACGCACCGACTCAAGGCGCAAATCCAGATGCATACCTCCTTGGACGATACCGAAGAGCGCCTGGTCAGGGCGCTTATGTGCGGCAAGGCAACGGCGCGCCCAATTCGCAGACAGATCCACCGCGCGCGTCACGAACTCACGCGTCGCCGGATACGGCGTGCACTGATCGAGCTGCATGGCGATATCGGCACCAATGCTCTCCTGGATGCGCATGTTGTCTTCAGGCGTCCAATGGATCTTGGCGCCATCGTAAATGCTCGAGAAGGTGACGCCGTCATTGTCGAGCTTCACCGTGTCGGCAAGGCTGAATATCTGGAATCCGCCGGAATCGGTCAGCATCGGACCGGGGTAATTCATGAACTTCTGAATGCCGCCCGCTTCCTCAACGATCTCCGCGCCCGGCTTCAGCGAAAGGTGGTAGGTATTCGCGAGCACCACCTGGGAACCCAGCGTGGACAGCGACTCGGGGAGAATGCCCTTCACGCTTGCCCGCGTTCCCACCGGCATGAACATGGGCGTATGGAAATCGCCATGAGCCGTGTTGAAAGTCAGCGCTCGCGCGTGTCCCGACGTGGCGTCGATATGCGTTTCGAAAAGGGCCATCCTTAAGCCTCCTTGGAATCGTGGCATGCGGGCTGACGGTCGCCCTGACGTTCATCCTGGCTGGCATCCTGGCAGACGGGCAGCTGCTCGGCGAACTGGACGAAGTCTGCCAAGCTGCCGTGTTTCACCTGCTCAATCGGGTAGTCCACCGGATCGATCAGAAAATCGGTCACAAGGTAGGCATCCGCGCCCAATTCGCAGATAGAAAGGTCCTCGCGGGTGTTGTTGCCCACCATGAGCACCTCTTCGGGCGCGCAGCCGGCCAGTTCCACATTCTGCTCGTAGTAGCGAAGGTCGGGCTTGCAGGCAAACGAGTTGTCGTAGGTGGTCACGCGCGCGAAGGCCGCAGGGTCAACGCCCGCCCAGCGGCAACGCCAATCGACGCCCGAACGGGGAAAGAGCGGCATCGTGGTAAGGAAGAGCGGGTAGCCCTTCTCGCTCAGCACCTCGATGGCGCGCCTCGCCGCCGGATTCGGCTGGAACCCATCGCCAATGTGCGGATAGGCCGTGTCGTAGAACTCGTTGACGCACGCATCCGCCTCCGCGGCGCCCTCGCCATAAAGCTGGTGGAAGTTTTCCCAAAACACCACGTCGTTCATACGGTCGCTCTTGTCGCGCGCCATCGCCTTCACGCCGCCATCGAGAGCGACGCTGAAGCGCTTCGCGTCAAGACCCGCTTCCGCCGCATACGCGTGAAGCCGGCTGAAATACGAGCTAAGGAATTCGTCCATATCCATGGGAAGCAATGTGCCATCGAGGTCGAAAAACACGGCTTTATAGTGTTGTTGATTCATGCGCTTCCCTCTTCATGGTGCGTGGTCGTTTATGCAAGCGCTAGTATAGGGCAGCGACCTTGCGTAAGCGGCCGCCCGAAGAACAACCGATGGGATAACCATGAAGATACTCCTCCACGCCTGCTGCGGTCCCTGCTCGCTTGAACCGGTGCGCCTGTTGAAAGAACAGGGTTATGAGCTGGTCATTGGCTATATGAACTCGAATATTCATCCCAACGAGGAATACCGACATCGGCTGGAGACCCTTCTTGCGTGGGCGCGCGATGAGGGCATTGAGGTGGTTGAAGGCGAATGGAATCCGGCGAACTGGACGCAGGCGGTAGGCACCCCCGACACCTGGGGCGAAGGACACATCAATCGCTGCCGTGCCTGCTATCGCGAGCGCCTGCAAAAGGCGGCGCAGTATGCGGCCGAAAACGGTTTCGAGGGGCTTTCCACGACCCTCGCCGTGAGCCCCTACCAGTTTAGCGAGGTCATTCACGAGGAACTTATCGCCGCCGCCGAGGCGCAGGGGCTTGCGCCCATCTTCCAGGATTTCCGACCCAACTACCCGGAAGCCACCCGCCGCAGCCGAGCGCTGGGCATGTATCGGCAGAACTTCTGCGGATGCGCTCCTTCGAAGAAGGAAGCGGAAGAGGAGCGTGCGGAGGCCAAGCGCCAGCGGGCAGCCGAGCGAGCGCGTCGTGAAGCGGAATTGGCGCCACAGCGGGCAGCGGAAGAGGCGGAACGCCAGAAGCGCAAGGCGGAGCGCGCGGCCTATGAGGCGAAACAGCATGCGAAACGCCTCGCGCGCGATGCGGCGCGGAAGGCCTACAAGCAGGCGCAATTGGCGGCGAAAGCGACGCGCGAGTAATAGGCACCCAAGCACCGGCCACGAGAAAAAGAAAGCAGGCGCCTTATCGACGCCCGCCGTTAATAAGTCTCTTTCAATTCAGTCAAGCGACTACATGCGCTCAACGTTGATCGCCTGGGGCTTGCCGTTCTTACCCTCACCGATCTCGAAGGTCACCTGCTCGCCCTCGTTCAGAGAACGGTAACCCTGCATCTTGATTTCGGAATGATGCACGAACAGATCTTCTCCGCCTTCCTGGGAAATGAAACCATAACCCTTCTCGTTGCTAAACCACTTCACAGTACCCTGTGCCATGTTTCCTTCTTTCTTCCTGGTGTTACCACTGAGCATGGCACGCGAAAACCTGCATCTGAGGGCATCGCGTTGAATCAACATACACCAATTTTGCACATTTGATGGTATGTTTCGGCGAAGCCCCCTCTGGAGCTGAAATGCGGTTCAAAAGGCTACGTTTCACGCATAGGCAAGCCGCCATTTCTACTCCAAGTGTGGCAAAGTGTCTATTTCACCGGGCACAACGCAAAAAAATGCGATGCGAGCGCGGTTCAGCACGCGTCCTCGTGCAAGCGCCCTGGCGCAGGCACACGCATAGGATTCAGGCGAAAGAGCGCATTTCGACTCGTCCCGAAACCCCATCGCGCGCAATTCGAAAGACGACAAATGCGCGCCGCCCTATTTGCCGCGATTGATGGAGCGCTGGTAGAACTCCTCGAACTCCTCTTCGGAAAAGCGCACGCCCGAAAGCGCAATGCCATACGCCTGAGCAATTGCCTGCGCCTGTTCGTGACGCAGCTGGGAGCGCGAGGTGTCGCCCGCCTCTTCCAGATACTCCGATTCCAGCAGCAGCGTGCGCACGAGATACTCCACCACATCGGGATCGGTATCGGTCACCTGCAGAATGCCCGCGATCGTATCAGGAGACAGCAAAAGCAGCGTCGCGCCATCGATGCTCGTCGCGCTTCCCAAGGCAAGCTCAAGCTGATCCGCCGCGGCAAGCGGATCGGGATTCTCGCCCCGCGCCTTCATGATTGAAAGGCGAATGGCCTCGGCAAACTGTTGAAACTGCGCAACAAGATAATCACGCTGCAGCATGTGTCCTCCTCAGATCAGTCCCGCTTAGGCGGCGTCACGCCACAATGGGCAAACGCCTTGTCCGTCGCCGCGCGCCCCTTCGGTGTCCGTATGATAAATCCTTGCTGAATCAAGTAGGGCTCATACACGTCCTCGACCGTGTCCTCGCTTTCGGAAAGAGCCGACGCGATGGTGGAAAGGCCCACCGCGCGCCCGCTGTATTCCCTGGTCAGCAAGCCAAGAATTCGGTTGTCAATCGCATCGAGGCCGTATTCGTCCACCTCGAAAAAGTCGAGCGCCCCCGAAGCGGAATCGCGGTCGATCACGCCCGAACCGCGCACCTGCGCCCAGTCGCGCGTGCGCTTGAGCAGGCGATTCGCCAGACGCGGTGTTCCCCGGCTCCGGCGCGCGATCTCGTAGGCCCCTTCCGGCGTGATGGCAATATCGAGAAGGGCTGCCGATCGCTCGATGATGAGCGCGAGCTCTTCCGGCGTGTAATAATCAAGACGGAACGCGATGCCAAAGCGATCGCGCAAAGGACCAGTGAGCAGGCCCGTTCGCGTTGTCGCGCCGATAAGCGTGAAGTGCGGCACCTCAAGGCGAATCGAGCGCGCGGCAGGACCTTTGCCGATGACGATATCGAGCGCGAAGTCCTCAAGCGCGGGATACAGCACCTCTTCCACCACGTGGGAAAGGCGGTGGATCTCGTCGATGAAGAGCACGTCGCCGTCTTCGAGATTCGTGAGAATCGCGGCAAGGTCGCCCGTGCGGGCAATCACCGGGCCGCTTGTTGTTTTCAGGTTCGCGCCCAGCTCGTTGGCAACCACGTTGGCGAGCGTCGTTTTTCCCAAGCCCGGAGGCCCCGAGAGCAGAATGTGATCGACGACATCATGGCGCGCGCGGGCTGCCTCGATGAAGATCTGCAGGCTCTCCTTGATTTTCGCCTGACCCATATAGTCATCAAGAAGCTTCGGGCGCAGGCTCCGGTCGAGAGAAAGGTCTTCGGGCAGAAGGCTCGACTGCGTCATGCGCTCATGCGCGGTGGGCTTGTGGGAGATGCCATTGTCTCCCGCAGGAGCCTCGTAGGCGATTCCCTCAAGTTCAACCGGGGGCAAGTCGTTGTTGTATGCGTTATCTTCCACGTCGTTCCTAAGCGCCAATTCGTTTCAGGGCATATTTTATCAGCGTCGTCTCGTCGGCATCCGCGGGAGCGTCGCGCAGCGCGACCTCCGCTTCCGTCGGCGAGAATCCCATTGCCATAAGCGTTTCGGACGCAAGCGCCACCGCGCCATTCGGCGTTTGCGCGCCGCCTTGGGACGCACCGCCAACCTCAAGCGAGCCTTTGAGCTCGAGCACGATGCGGCTCGCCGATTTCTTTCCCACACCGGGAATGCGCGAAACGCCCTTCACATCCTCCTCGACAATGAGGCGCGTCAGCTCGTCCGGCTCGAAGGTCGTCAGCGCCGCCAGCGCCACCTTGGGTCCGATTCCCGATACGCCCACCAGGCGCAGGAACAACTCCTTTTCCTCTTGCGTCAGGAAGCCGAAGAGAGAAAAGCCGTCGTCGCGCACCTGAAGCCAGGTGAGAATGCGCGCCTGCGAGCCGCGTTGCGGCAGACGGGAAAGGGCGCGGTTGGACATGATTATTTCGTAGCCAATGCCTCCCGCTTCGACAATCGCCGCATTCTCGCTCGTCGCGACAAGCGTGCCCGATATGTAGGCAATCATGAAAGCATCCTTTCGGTCGCCGGTTGATTGAGCAAATAGCACATGGCGGCGGCAAGCGCGTCAGCCGCATGGTCGGGTTTGGGTTCGCTTTCCAGCCCCAGAAGCTGCTTCATCATGTACTGCACCTGGTGCTTGTCGGCACCACCCCAACCCACAACGGTGTCCTTGATGTTCTTCGGCGCGTATTCACCCACGTCAAGTGCCGCATCGGCACACGCCACGAGCGCCGCGCCACGTGCCTGCCCGGTCGCGAAGGCCGCCGTCACGTTCTCTCCGAACCAGACGGTTTCGATGCCCGCGCAGGTCGGGTGATAGCGGCTGATGACCGCCGCCATCTGGTCGCGAATCTTCTTGAGGCGCCGGGGCAGCGGCGTATCCGGCGTGGTCGTGATGCAACCGTAGGCCACGCAATGGAAGCGAGAGCCATCGTGCTCGACCACACCCCACCCGGTATGGGCAAGGCCGGGGTCGATTCCCAATGCGATTGTCGAACGCCGAGAACGCATCCTTCCCCTTCTCCAAAAACCACCACGCGAGCTGCCGCGCGGGCCGCCAAAGCGAGCCACCGCGCCACACGAGCCGCCAACTTGACATGCCGCGCGGGCCGCCAGCTTGAAACGCCGTGCCAGCACAAACCGCCATGCCAGCGCAAGCCGCCGCGGCATGCTGCCATAGTCCGCCGCGCCGTCCCGCGCCGCTGCAAAACATCAAACACTTGTTCGATAATAGCGCAAAGCTCTCGCGTGTGAATACACGATTGGAGAAGAATCGCAGACTTGTCATCCCGCACGAAGCGAGAATGGCAGTGAAGTATACTCATGCCACTACACAGCCTGATGAAGGGATACAAGGATGCCTGATAATCGCTACATCGATACGCGCGGTCATGTGGAAGAGCCGGTCGGCTTCAGGAAGGCCGTCATCGACGGCATGGCACGAGGCGGCGGCCTGTACGTGCCGGAGGAGATTCCCCATATGGCGCTTGAAGACATCCTCGCGCTGGCCGACATGCCTTACGCACGCCGCGCCGCGCAGGTGTATCGCCTTTTCAATACCGACCTGTCCGACGAGACCATCGACGCCATCATGGACGGAGCCTACGGACAGAACTTCGATGACGAACGCATCTGCCCCATCACCTCGCTCGACGACAAGACGCACATCCTCGAGCTCTGGCATGGCCCGACAAGCGCTTTCAAGGACATGGCGCTGCAGTGCCTGCCCCGCTGCTTCGAGGCGAGTGCGCGCGAGCTGCGTGAAGAGGGCGAAATCGACAGCCGCTTCCTTATCCTCGTCGCGACGAGCGGCGACACTGGCAAGGCCGCGCTTGAGGGATTCCGCGACCGCGAAGGCGTCCAGATCGGCGTCATGTACCCCGACGGCGGCGTGTCCGACATCCAGTTCAAGCAGATGGCGACCCAGGCGGGCAACAACGTGCGGGTTTGGGCCGTGCGCGGCAATTTCGACGACTGCCAGGCCGGGGCGAAAACGGTTTTCGGCGACGAGGCCTTCAACGACAGCCTCGCTTCGGAAAAGAAGGTCGCCCTGTCGAGCGCGAACTCCATCAACTGGGGCCGTCTCATGCCTCAGATCGTGTACTACATCTCGGCATATGCCCAGCTCGTGCATGACGGCAAACTTGAAGCCGGCGCGCCGCTGGACGTGTGCGTCCCCACCGGCAACTTCGGCAACATCCTTGCGGCGTGGTATGCGAAGCAGATGGGAACGCCCATCGACATGCTGTTCTGCGCAAGCAACGAGAACCGCGTGCTTGCCGATTTCATCAACACGGGACTCTACGACATCAGCGACCGTCCCTTCTATCTGACGCCGAGCCCCTCGATGGACATCCTCGTTTCGAGCAACCTCGAGCGCCAGCTTTTCGAGCTGACCGACCGCGACAGCGAACGTATCCGCACCTGGATGGACGAGCAGAAGACCGAGCGTCGTTTCCGCGTTGATCCGGAAACCTTCAGCCGCCTGCGCGCCAATTTCTCGGCGGATTCCGCAGACAGCGCCGCGTGCTTCGAGACGATCAAAGAGGTCTACCAGGAGCACAAGTACCTGCTCGACCCGCATTCGGCCGTTGCCTACACGGTGGCGCAGCGCCTCCGCGGCGACAACCCCGTGCTTGTCGCGTCCACCGCGCATTGGGCGAAATTCGGCGAGAGCGTCTATCGCGCGCTCCACGGACTCGAGCCCGAAGCGGCGCTTCCCGAAGACATCGCCGCGCTGACGGGCTGCCAGCTCAACGACCTCATCGCGCAGAAGACGGGATGCGGTCCGGTGCCGGCGCGCCTCGCGGAGCTCGACAAGCTTCCCATTCGCTTCACGCAGGTCATCGACGGGAATGCTGCATCGATCGAAGACGCGGTCGTGGCGTTCATCGACGAATAAGGAACCGGTAAGGCGGCCATGGCGGTAAAGCGCTTCGGCCGCCCGTAAAATATCAATAGTGGATAGAGACGCCGCGACGGAACACGCAGCAAACGGTACGGTGACAAACGCCGCAAACCTTGCAGCGGAATACGCGGCGTTTCCTTTTGGAATGCCGGAACCGCAAACGGAATCGCAAAGCGCTCAAGGCATCAGCCTGAACGCGACAACAAGCCTGGGTGCGGCAGCGAACGCAAGGGGGCAGCAATGAACGAAATGCTTCACGATATTCCAGGCGCGTTCGCCAATCATTATTACGAGCGAAAAGCCACGCCCGACGATTTCGTGCTCGTCTTCCGCGACAACACGCTTTTGATGTGCCGGCAGGATAACGACGTCGAACTTCCCACGTTTTCCCTGCTCGACGCCGTGGATGCGGCAACTTGCACCTATCTTTTCGACATTGATGGCAGGGGCTTCTTTCTTGCGTCCGAGGAAGATGCCTCGTGCGCGACGGCGGACAACAGCCATGGCGGCATAGATGCCGGCCAGGTTGACGAGACGCCCTCTTGCGCGGGATTCTCGTTCCAATCGCTCAGGGATTCCCGCCGGATGCGCCCTCGGGCCGCCCGCTTTGCCATCGAGGTCGCCTCGCAGCTCGTGCACTGGTATCGCGACAACCGCTTCTGTGGCAGATGCGGCAAAGAGCTTGTACCCGACCACAAAGAGCGAATGATGCGCTGCGAGCACTGCGGGAACCACGTGTATCCCCGCATCAACCCGGGTGTGATTGTCGGCGTCGTCGACGGCGATCGGCTTCTGCTTACAAAGTACGCGGGAAACGGCTACACCAACTGGGCGCTTGTCGCGGGCTTCACCGAGATTGGCGAGACCCTCGAGCAAACCGTCGCCCGCGAGGTTATGGAAGAGACCGGCGTGCGGGTGAAGAACATCCGCTATTTCACCAACCAGCCCTGGCCGAAATCCTCGTCGCTGCTCGTGGGCTATTTTGCCGAGCTCGATGGCGATCCAACCGTCAGTCTCGACGACCACGAGCTTTCCCGTGCGGAATGGGTGCCGTGGAATGAGGTTCCACATAAGCCCGACGGCTACAGCATGACGCGCGCGATGATGTGCGCGTTCCACGACCATTTCGCCCAGCGCGAAGAAAGCCACTAGCCCGCCTTTCGGACGGTTTGCCCGGCGTCGCGTTTCACTCCTTGTCGATGCTCAACACCAGGCGATAGCCGTTTCCCAATGAGGCGGTGGCGAGCACACCAATTGCCGGTTCGAAACACAAGGGCGCAAATCCGGCTTTGATGAACTCACCGTTTGCTGGCGCGTCATTGTTCGAAGCGTCATCGTTTGGCATCGCATTCTCTTTTGAAGCGTCATCGTTTGGTGGCATGCCATCATTCGGGGCGCTACCATTCGGCGGCGTAGCAACATTCGCTTTCACGCCCGCCGACGCAGATGTTGCATCCATCTGCGCGTCAACCATACCAGCAGACGCAGCCACCGTACCCGGCGACATGGCCGCCGCATCAGCGGACGCTTGTTCCGTAGCTACCTGTTCAACGACTTGCCCGGCAGGCGCGGCTTCCTTGCCTATTGGAGCATCGCCGTTTCCCTCTTCCTGTTCGAAACGATGCATGCAGCCGTAACAGATTTCCATATCATCAAAACAGCGCGCCTTGCACACGGGACAGCTTTTCATCGGATGCCTCCCCTCTCTTCTTGTGAGTCATCTTTCGGGAACGATTCAGAAACGCCCATTTCATCAGGCAGTGCAATCTTTTGGAATCGGCTGAGCGAAACCGCGTCCCCCGCCACAAGCCACTCCTTTCGCGGAACGGCGTAGCGCTCAAGAACCGCCACCGCCGCGGGCTCCCGCAGGCGCCTATTCGGAAGCACGTCGCGTTGCGCCCGCACGACCACGCCATGCGAATCGAGAAAGGCCACGTCGATTGCGTACGACATGCCGAAGGTGTGGATGTCACGACATGGCAGCAGCAACAGCAAATCATCTGACGGCGCCGAGCGAAGCAGCCCCCGCAAACGACTCGAGAGGCGTGTGGCAAGCACAACCCGCTCCGCATCGATAACGGACGATTTTCTCTTTCGAATAGTCTCTTGAACTGGCATTTCATTCCCCCTTGTAGCTTATGACCGCAAGAGACGAGCCTCCGGCATCAAAGGTCTGCATAAACAGCCAGCGAAGCTCCCCCTCCTCTTTCAGAAACGAGGCGCAGTTATCCGCGCCGGCATTCACCCGCGTCCAGCCGCGCGTGACAAGGCGCTCTGAGCAGCGAGCAAAGAGCTCGCTTGTCGCATCTTCGGAGACGATGCCGACAACACGCTCCTCCTGCGAGCAATACACGTCGCCCCATTCGTTTGGATCGAAGCACTCCTCTTTGAATGCCTCGGGTACGCCATCGTTTGTAAGCACAGCTTCGTTTCCCAGCACGAAAGCCATCATGTTTTCGGAATCCTCCAGGACGGCCGTACTTGCTGCCGCCGACGCATCCGTACCCGTTGCCAGCACCGCATCCGCGCTTGCATCCGCCGACGCATCCGTATTTGTCGCCGCTGACGCATCGGCGGCTTCATACGCGAGAGCGGTGTCATCCAGCTGCTGCGCCCGGGCATCCCAAAGGCACTCGACAAGGCAAATCACCGCGAGCCCCAGGAGAAGCCAGCACACGCCTCCCACGAGATTCCTCCGCATACGCTGCTCACGCGGGACATTCAAAGCGCCCCCTTTATGGTGTTCGCGCGAAATGCGCAAGGAGCCCTCCTTGTCCCGTTCGCGCAACACGGACAAGAAACCCTCCATGCGCCGCTTGCGCGAGTCGCGCATACGCCGCCTCCTACGCGCCCAATAACAACCATCGCGTTTCCCCATGTCCCCCGCCTCTCACTCAAAAACAATGCCCGGCTTATACGTGTCGACCACCAGTGAAATCGAATGCTTCAGGTGCGGCAGCTGAACGCCAAAAACCGATTCCCGGATTCCCATGCCAAAGAGATTCGGCGCGTAATCGAGCGTCGCGGTATAGCGGACAAGGCCCGCAGCCATGCCCTCGGCGCTCACCGACGCCTCTTTGAAGTCGTCACCCATCGACTCCGTAAGGGCTGCTGCGATCTTCGCCTGTGTCTGACCAGCCTGTATGCCATATCCTGGAGACGTGGCATACACGCGCACCGCGTTGCGGGCCGCACGGTCAAACGCGGCGCAATCGCCAAAAAAGACGAGGGCGTTCACCGCCACCACCGCCACGGCAAGTGCAACGGGAAGAACGACCATCAGCTCGACAGACATCTGCCCCGATTCCTCCCGCACCCCGCGGCGAAACAGCTCGCGAATGCGTTTTCCTATCGCCATTGCCTCACCCCCGTGATATCGCTCGCAATGCCACGCAACGTCTGGGCGATTGATTCGACTGTTCCCAGCGCATCGCTCGCCGAGAACGGCAAGGTGACCGTGAGAGGAATGCTCGGGAAGCCTTCGCCCGCGACCTCTATCTCGGCGATGGTCACCGTGCCGTCGAAGCCTTCGAGCTCATCGCTCACCCGCCGTTCGGTCGCGCCAATGAGGGCGTCAAACACCGTTCCGCCCTCCAGATTTGCCGCCACCTTCCGTATTCCCCGCATGCGCACCGAAAACTCGCTCGTGTCCGTCTGCAAGATGTGACCGGTATTCACTAACACAGGCTTTGGCGCGTCAAGCTGCGCCGGCTCGAGACCAAGGGATTCCAACAGCTCTTGATACTTCTTCGCCGCCCATTTCCCCAGCCCGCTCTCACTGGCAAAAGACACACGTAAGTCCAATCGTTCAAACCCATCCGTGACTTTCTCCTGGCCTTGCGCGTAGGCAAAGAGCATTTCAGCCCAGACATCCATCACGCCATCCGCCAAGCCGCCAAGGGGAACATCACCGCGCTCGCGCACGCCATCAAGCGCAGACGCAATGACATTGCGCCCCTGTTCAGGCGTATCGCTCACCAGCGTCGCACCCGAAATCGCCGCCCGTGTACCAAGCGTGAAACCTTCCGTGAAACCCGAGGCGAAGCCTCCCTCGGTAGACACCGCCTGCGTCGACACGACAAACGCGACAACGCCATAGCGCCCCGGCGGCGCGGGGTCGATCCGCTGCGCGGCCATCGACTTCAGCACTTCTATCGCCTTCTCGAAAAGTGATTGGGCACGAGCGCGCACTTTGCGATTCGCAGGCGTCGCTTTCTCTTTGGCAGTCTCATAATCCTCGGCGGCTTCGGCCACGATGCGATAGTGGTACTCGAAACCCGTCGCGACCGACGAGGTTGCCGCAGCGATTTTTCCCATGCTTGCCGCCGTCAGGCGGCAGAGGGAACAAACCACATATGAGTCCTGCTCTTGTTGCGCAAGCGAGCCCAGTTCAGTCGCACCAGACGCACGCGGACAACCATCCCATGCATGCATCTCGCGCGCGCCTGCCTCGTTGGTCGAAACCGGATAGACCGCCTCGGTATAAAGCTCGGTCTTGCGCATTTCGGACGTGTTCTTCGGGAGCAAGGGAAAATTCGCGCTGAATGAGGAATCGCTTTCGCGCACCCACCCCTCTTTCATCTTGTCTATCGCAAAGCGGTAGAAACGCGTGCGAAGCGCCGAATTGGCCTGCTCTTCAACCGAAGACGAAGCGGGCTTCTCGATGGCAAGCCGCCGTTCGTAATATTTGCGGGCGCGATCAAGCGCGACAGAAAAGCCCCAGGTGTCGACGCTTGAAAAAACGGGATTCGCAGAACCTTCCAAACCCGCAAGGGAAGATGCCCGCTCATACTGGCAATAGCCGGGGCGAGCGCCGCAATCAGCCTGATAGGCGCGCTCTTTTGCCTCGCGCGCTTCATGCGCCGCCTCCTCAGCCTCTTCCGCTTCCTCTTTGAGCGCGTCCGTCTGCTCGTCAAGATCCTCGAGGAAGGCATCGGCTTCGCCGTCAGTCGCCCCTTGCAACGTCTCGCCTTCGAAAGGAAGCGTCACCGCAAACCCAAAATATCCTGATCCTCCCGCGCCCTCATTTGCCTGCGCGACACGGGCGGCGTTCACTGCCGCCAGATAGGGAAGCAGCTTTTGAAGGCGATTCAGTCCGGATGTGGCGCGCTCGGCGAAGCTGTCCCGCGCCTTCAGAATCTTCTTTCCCGAATCGATAAGCTTCACGCCAATCGATGTGCACGAAGGCGCGCACAGGGCGGCGATTCCTATCCCCGTCACAACGATTCCCGTCAAGGACAGGGAAAGCAACACGGCATCGCAGACACGTGCGGCGATGTAGTATTCCGCGATCACATTGTCAGCCGCAAGCGCTGCCGCATCGGCGACCTCCTGAATCTCGGCGGAGGCGGATTCCACGCGATAAACCTGCGCTCCCGTAAAGACAAGCGCAAGCGAAATGAAAAGCGCAATTGAGACGCCCACGCTTGAAAATCCCCCGTCATCAGCCGCTTTGTCAAACCAGAACGGCCGCTTCGCGAGAAGACGCACGCTATCCATGTGTTCCACCCCCTTATCAATCGCTTCTGACCCACGCGGACGGATCGATACCCAAAACGCTTGAAGCCACCCAGTCGTCATAGACCGACGCGCTCCTGCTGACAGCAAGCTCCATGCAGCCGGACTCATCCGCAATTCCCAACAGCGCTGCACCGCCGCCCAAAAGGGGAAGCAGCTGGACGCGCGTGGCGATACGCACCGACACCTGCTCTGAATGCTCATCGCCCGAAAGCTCGATACGCCATGAGCACCCGGCCTCGTGGCAATGAAAATTCTCCTGTTGCGGAATCGCCCCCAAATGCCGACGTACTGCCTCCTCATAGCTCTCGGCATCAACATCGCCATCGGCCGCGCGCGTCATGAGCATCCGGCAGGCATCGGCCGCTGCCGCTTCCATCACAATGCGGTCGTAGAGCAAGATGCCTGGCTGTATGAGCAGGAGAAATGCCAGGAACAGAACCGGAATGACAAAGGCGCCTTCCACGGTCGCCTGACCCTTCGCATCGCCCAACAGCCCTTGGCCCAGAAGCCCAAGACGCATTTGCGGCATGTGTTCCTGAAGCCCAAAGCGCCTAGTACATGAACACGTCCGAAAGCGCCCCGGGAGCCGCCGAGGACAAATGGTGAGACGCGCTTTGCAACGCATGTTCAATCAGCACCCCCGCATCCAGAACATTCCCCAGCAAACCCAACCCGGCAATCACTCCCAGGAACGCAAAAAGCACCAATGCGTACTCGACGCTTCCCTGACCTGCACATTTACGCAGCACAAAGCGAACACGGCGCCGCAAGCACGAAATCGCGCTGGCGTGATGTCGCAACCGCGAAACCCCGGCTGTGCGGCAGAGAAACCGCGAAACCGCACCCACGCGGCGTACCAGTCGCGAAACACATCGCCTACAGACTGTTGATGCCTGTCGCAATCGCATCCCACAGCTCCTGAATGCGCGGCCGAAACAAGGCGATAGCGAGAATGGCAATCACCACCAGCACGCCAACCAGAATCGCGTATTCGGTCGTGCCCTGTCCCTCCGTCTGCCGCAGCTTTCGCCGCAAAGCGTCACGCGCCATCGCGCACCAACGGAACATTGCCGCATAGGCCAACAGGCATTTCGTTTTCAGCCATCCCATCTCTATCCCCTTTCCTAAAAGCCTTCGATAAGCTCGATCACCACCGGACCCAGAACCAAAATGAGCATCGCGGGCAAAATGAGCGTCCCCACTGGCAGCATCATCTTCACGGCGGCCTTTGCGACCTTCTCCTCAAGCCGGGAGCGATAGGCATCACGCGCATCGGACGCCGCGGCTTCAAGCGTTGCCGAAACCGAAGTGCCAAAACGCATCGAGCGCACCATGCTCGCAATCACGCGCGAGAGCAAAACCGAATCGTATTCCGCCTCAATCCCGCGAAGCGCCTGTTCACGCGTCATCAAACCCAATTCCCATTTCCGCATGGCGCGGGACATCGAATCGCCCAGCCCGGTCGCGAAATAGCGCGGGTAGAGTCCGAAGGCGCGTTCGAACGAAAGGCCGCTCTGCAAGCCGAGCATGACCACTTCCAGCATTTCCGAAAGATGGCGCTCCATGTCTGCCGTGCGAGCCGCCGCCTGCTGACGCAATGCTCGCGGCACGCTTTCATATCCCGCCACCAAGCCAATGCAGGCGAAAAGCGCCGCCGCCTCGGGAGAAAAGGCCATCCCGGCAAGCAAGCCACCGCCCATGCCAAAAGCGCTCAGGCAAACACGCGCCGTGCAGACGCTCTCAAGCGAAACCGCATCCTCAAGCCCTGCCTTTGCGATAAGTTCCTGCGCCTGTTCGCCCTCGAGTCCGCGGCGCCACAGCGCCTGGCGCGCAAGCCCCGTCAACCAGGGAGAAGACGGCATCATGCCCCGTCGCCGCACAGAGCGAATGACGAACGATTCTCCGGGCACCAATGGCGCACGAAACGAGGACGTTCCTTTGGTCGCCCCTTCGCCTGCGCTTTCCCCGCCTTGCAAGGCGATCGATTGACGCAAGCGCCGCTGGCGCAGATAAACCGCGCGTCGCTCCTGGAACGCGCACATTAAGAAAAAGCCGCTCACGCCCGCCCAACAGCAGGCAATCCACGCCGTCATGTCACGCCTCCCCCACATCAAGGAGGCGCCGCACCAGAAGCACGCCCGCACATTGCATGCCAATCGCGACACAAAGGATGGCGAAGCCACCAAGCGAGGAGAAGAAAGGCGCCAAGAATCCTGGCGAGACAAAGGAGAAAACCGCTATCAGGATAAACGGCATCACCGTCACAATGCGGGCGGACAGGCGCGCTTGAGCCGTCTGCACTTGCAAAGACCGCCGCAGGGCAAGCTGGGATTCGAGCGAATCGGATGCCCCGGCGACTATCTTTTGCAAGCTTCCCCCGCTTTGATGCTGAATCTCCAATGCAACCGTCACAAAGGCAAGCTCCGGCAAGGTGGCAGCCTCACGCATATGCTCAAGCGCGGTGGAAGCGGCACAACCCGTCTTCAATTCGCTTTCAGCCTGGCGAAACAGGGAACCGAGCGGCTCCGCCGTCTCGCGCGCAAGATAGGAAAAGGTCTGAAGAAGGGAATACCCCGCCTGAAAGCACGCGCTCATGGCACGCAAGGCATCGGGTACCATCTCGCGCATCGCGTCCTGCCATTTCTCTCGCGCACGGTTGGCGAAGATGCCGGCAAACACCAAAAGGCACAGCGCCGCAGCAATCCCAAACGCGGGCGATGCGAATAGAAGCCCACTCGCAATGCCCAGAAGGCCAGCACCGCACAAGACGATGCCACCCGCACGATAGGGATCGGTGTCGAAGCCGCGATGCCGCGCGTACCAGCAGAGCGCCTTGAAATAGGCCGCCATATGCCGCTGCCCCGCAAGCCAACGGGCGCAGGCTGTCGCGGGGGCAATGCCATTGCGCATCAGACGTGCAAAGACATCCGCCTTGCTCCCATAGGCACGAGAACCCGCTAGCGCCGCCAACTTAGCCCGGTTCACCGCCCGCGTCACCGTCATGAACAGGCACGACCCAAAGAGAAATGCCGACGGATAAGCAAGGGCTCTCATGATATCGACCGCTTCCATTCCCGCACCTCCTCTCGGGATGCCGCACCTTGATCCACCAGCTTGCCCATCCACGATGGAACGCGATGCCATCTGCCCGCGTCCGCGCCGTATGCGCGCTCGTAAATCACATCCACCACCGGCACGCCCTTGTCATCATCGAAGCAATATTCGACCGCCTGCGACACATAGCGCATGCCCGCCGCATCGCGACTCACCTGAACCCCCAGCTCAATCGCCGAACACACCTGACGTTCAATCACGTCAACCGGAAGCTCCGCCGCATAGCGCACCATCGTGATGAGACGTAACAAGGCATCGCGCGGCGAATTCGCATGCAGCGTCGTAAGCGAACCGTCGTGGCCGGTATTCATCGCCTGAAGCATGTCGAGCGCCTCCGCTCCTCGGCATTCCCCCACGACAATGCGGTCGGGCCGCATGCGCAAGGCGGTGATTACCAGGTCGCGAATCGTTATCTCGCCCGAACCCTCCGCATTCACCGGTCGCGCCTCGAGCCGCACGACGTGTGGATGCTCGAGAAAGCGCAGCTCAGCAGAGTCCTCGATCGTGATGATGCGCTCGGTGCTGGGAATCTCGCAGGAAAGCGCGTTGAGCAGCGTCGTCTTTCCCGTTCCCGTGCCACCGGAAACGGCGATATTAACACGCCCCGCGACCGCCCATCGCAGCAACATTCCCATACGCCGCTCAACAGAGCCCGATTCTTCCATGTCGGCAAGGGAAAGCACCTGCGCGGGAAAGCGACGGATGGAAAGAAGCGGACCCGTCAGCGACACCGGCGGCAAAACCGCATGGACACGCGATCCATCGCTCAAGCGGGCGCTCACCATGGGCGCGCTTTCGTCGATGCGTCGGCCCAACGGCCCCACAATGCGATCAATGAGCGCGCGAATCTCGTCTTCAGAGGCAAAGCGCTTCTCGGCACGATGCAGCACGCCGTCGCGTTCGAAGTAAATCGAATGGACGCCATTCACCATCACCTCGGTGATGGAATCGTCAGCCAGCAGCGGCTGTATCGCGCCAAAGCCGAATATGCCATCTATCAGCTCATTCACGAGCGCATTCCGTGCGGCGGGGCTCACTTCCCCCATTGCGTCGAAATCCGCGCCGCTGAAAATCCGCTCACATGCGCTTCGCACCTCGGCCTCGGCGAGAATCGGGTTCTGCATCGCCATCCGGGCGAGCTTGTCGGCGGGAATATAGTTGTCAAGAAGTACGCGCAAGCGGGCAAGCGACGCCGTCGCTTCACCTGGCGAGGAGTCGGACGCATTGCCTGCGGCGCGCACGCGCGACATCAGGCTCATGCCACCTTCCCCTTCCTCTTCCCCGCTTTCCGACGAGCCTTCGCTTTCCCGCGTCCCTTCTTGCTCGGCATCGTCGACTGCGGGACAAGACCCAAAGCATCGGGAATCAGCCTTCCGAGAAAATCGTTCAGGCTCACACACAAGTCGTTATGGTCATCAAGCAGACGCGAGACCATGCCCGACGAGCTCAACTCCGCAACAGAACCGCCTCCCTCCCTCAATTCGGCAACGGCGACGCCACCGAGTGCGCAGGAGATATCCAGCGAGGTCAGCAGCGCATGGCGCCCGCACCGATTCACCGCGAACAGGAAGGGCTGCGACGCGATTCCGCACCGCGCGCACAAATCAAGCGCACGCTTGACCGCGGTCACCGAGGTCGGACGCTGGTCCATCAGAAAGAGCGTGTTAGAGCAGGCCTCCATGATCTGGACGTGGCTTTCGGTCCAAAACGCGCCGGTATTTACCACCACCACATCGAAGGATTCGCGCGCCCGATCGATGAGTCCCGGCATCTGGGGAAGATACAATTCCGACTGCTCAATGCGCTCAGGAGCGGAAATAATCAGCGGTTTGTCGTAAGCCGGCTGCGCCTGGTCCATCAACTCCGGCCGCGCTATTACCGCTTCCGCTGAAATGCTCACATCTCCGTCGAACATCGAAGCCGCGTCGCCAAATTGCAAATCGCCATCGATAAGCACGGTTTTGTACCCATGAGCTGCGGAAATAAGAGCGGCCAAAGACGAAACGGTGCTCTTGCCCGTACCGCCACTTGCGCTCACAACACAGAGCGCATAGCCGCGGCGCACCGGCGTCTGCCGACCGTTATGCCGTTCGGGCTCTCCAGATGCGCCCACAGAGCGCGCTTCAAGCTCGACGGCATCTTCTACGGAAAGCTCGTCTTCGAAGGGAAGTTTCGCCCGCATCGTCTCAAGCGGCTCCATGAAAGGGCTTTCCGGGTCCAGCGGCGCGGGTCGGACCGGATCGGGACAGGCCGGTGCCGGCTCAGGGCAGGCGGACTCGGAATGAGTGCTCGCGGAACCAACCAACTCAGGGCGACCCGACATAGGCTTCGCCGACTCAGGTGAAACCGGCTCGGATGAAGTCGATACGCGGTCGACCGATCCGACACGGGCAGGCGCGAATCCGCCCGAAGTAGAAGAGCCCGGCGCCTCGCAATCGGGAAACGCCTCCTCGCCAGCATCATTCCGCACGACCTGCACCTGTCCCCGGCGGCGCGGATTCTCCCTCTGGCGAATCCGCTTCGCCTCGGCATAGCGTCGCGCGAATTCCGGATAGCTCAGCACCTCATCAATCCCCGCTGAAGACGCACGGCTCCGCAGCGAGCCGCTCCCCTGCCAGGCAATCAGACGCACCTTCAGCTCGCGACGATCATGCTTGAGCGCAGCGGCAAGGTTTATTGGGTCGACATCATCGCTTGAGGCGACCCACACCTCATCCACGCCGTTCTCTTTCTGCAGATACGCGCGCGCTTCAGTCGCCTTGGAAAGCGTGCAAAGCCAAGATTGGGCTTCGAGCGACTCGCCCTCAAGGCCCAGCATCATCGGATTGCGCAGCGATTCGCCATCCGCGCACAGGACAACCTCATGCATGTCAGACTCCCTTCTCCTCACCCGGAATCGTGTAATAGAGGCCGCCCTTGTCTGCCGCCGTCACGAACTCCTGCACCTTGTCGGGTTCCACCGCGACCGTGATCCACGAGATCTGCTTGCCCGTGCTGCTCGTGGATCCATCGCTTGTCGAAAGCACCAGCACATCGCTCGCAAGAGGAGTCGCGGCTTCATCACCAGCCAGATACACATCCACTTTCATTCCGCTCTCGACCGCGCCTCCCACCGCATTCACTTCCTGCGCGGGAAGCGCCACCGCGGTGAGCCCTTCCGGCACATCGATGCTCGCGGCGTTCTTGTCGAAGCGCTTTTCGACGATGACCTCGCCTTTTACAACAGGAGACGTCACCTGCCGTCCTTGAGCGTCATCGTATGAAACGGGATTATCGGGAAGAAGGTCGGCTATCCAGACCTTTGTTGTGGCATTTGAGGCGTTCACGGTTTCCCCCGCGGCGATATCCGTCGTCGCGACACATGCTTCGACCTGCTCGCCACCAAAACGCTCAAGTGCGGCCTGGCGGGCGGAATCAGCCTGCGCTTGCACCTCGGTGGTGAAAGCGAAAACCGACGCGGCGCACAGAATGCCCGACAGCACACCGAGAATAGCCGTCTTGCCAACCATGCCTCCCCCTTCCCGAATAAGAAGAGGATGACGGAACGCTCCCACATACATTTACGGGAATTCCCGCATACAGCTCACATGAGGTTCACATGCAGAAAAAAGCGGCCCGCCCATGGCGAAACCGCTCTTCAAAAGCCCTTTTATCCAGAGGCACCTCAAAAGCGAAATAACGGGTTGCCTTCGCGCGGAAAGCGAAATCCCGCCTCCGTGTCTCCCGCAAAACGCCTTCGCCTCACACCCTTCCAAAGACCGACCGGTCGCAGACGCATCCGGGAAGGTTGCCCGCGCGCATGAAGGGAAGCCGCTCGCTTCCACTCGCGAATCGCATCGCCGCTCATACACCCCAAAAAGAAACGGTGCCGAGGGAATCACCCGGCACCGTTCACGATTTACCGCTCTGCCGCGCGGCTTACCAGAAAGAAGATCCTACAGGTCTGCCTCGGTAAGCTCCTCGCGAGGAAGCAGGTCGCGATGCTTGTAAACGACCAGACCGACAATGAGCAGCACGAACATGCAGATAAGCGCCACGGTGAACACGCCGTTGTAGCCGCCCGCGTTCTCGGAGATGAAGCCCCAGATGTAGGAGCCGCACGCACCGCCAAGGCCGAGGGACATGCCGATGTTCGACCAGATGATGGGGAACGAAGCGCCGTCGCCGAAGGCCGCACGAACCGTCATGGGCATAACAACCAGAACCGCCGCGATGAAGGCACCCATGAGCACACCGCCGATGGGGAGCAGGATGCTGTTCGGGAACTGCCACATAAGCGCCAGGCCAACGATGCCGCAGCCGCAGAGGACGATGATGGCATTGCGAAGGTTGATGTCGGTGAACAGACCCAGGCCAACCTTGCCTGCCGCGTTGCCGAAGCTGTTGAAGGCAGTGAGCTCAGCGCCCGTCACGAACGCACCAGCAATGGCGCCCGAGACAACCGCGTCCTGAGAGTTGAACCAGACCACGTAGCTCGCGAAGTACGCGTTGATGTTGCAAACGGTGTTGATAAGGAAACCGAACAGGATGATTGCCCAGAAGATCCAGGACCTGCGTGCAACGCTCGGACGCACGGAAGGAACGACGGCCTGTTCCTTGCCCGCCTCTTCAGCGGCCTTCGCGGCTGCCTTGGCGGTACCGTAAGGAAGCATGCCATGGTCTTCGGGACGAGACTTCATGAAGATGCAAACGCCCAGAACCATAACGATGAGGGACAGAATGCCGAGGGTGGTGTAGCTGAAGCGCCAGCCGCCCTGGTCGATGAGCATCTGGCCAACGGGGCTGAAGAGCATGCCGCCGAAGCCGGTGAATGCGGTGCAGATGCCGATGACGAGACCGGTGCTCGAACGGAACCACATGTTCATGATCGCAGCAACGCCAACGCCGAGCATGACAGAGTTGGTAATGCCGGCGATTCCGCCGAGAATCCAGATCATCCACAGTTCGCTGGACATGCCGAAGCCGATGAACACCAGCGACTCAACCGCGGCCGCAATGAGAATGACCAGCTTGGGATTGCGCTTTGCCAGCCAAATGCCCGCGATGGGCGAAACGATGATGCCGGTGATGTAGTCAAGGGTACGCCAAAGGGAAATCTGGCTGACGGGCACACCGAAATCTTCCGCCATTACCGGATAGTAAATACCTGCGCAACTGTTCAAAATTGCCGAAGGAACAGCGCAAATCAGGATGCCTACCAACGCGATAGGCGCGTAGTGTATGAAGCTTTTTTCCACAAGCTCCGTACTCTTTTCTTTAGCCATATTGGCCCCTCCTTAGTCGAGGTTTTCTTGAGTCGCAGAGGGCGATGGAGTTTTGCCCTGCTGCAATAACCGGGCCATCGATGCCGCGCTCCTCGCACATGCGCCGCATCGGTTTCCCACACGGCACGCTCGCTTTGATTCCCAATAATCACGCGGGCGTTGCCGAAACTCCCCAATAGAAAAAGTTGACGCGATCAATAGAAAGAAAAACAGAACCGGATTTGGATAAAGCAAATTGAAGGGACGCGCGGCGCCGCCCTTTGGAGACCGGTTCAGCATTCAAGGAGCAATGCTGACGCCGCGCGCAGAACTGAGAGGGCGAAAGTGTTAGCCCACGACCTTGGGGTCACCCGGGAGCGGCGTGCGCTTGTGCTCGCCTTCCCAGAGAGCCTCGTCAAACAGGTCGAGAATCTGGTTGATGACCTCGTCCGTCTTCATCTCGGGCGCACCATGGTCGCATTCGGGGAACAGGACCAGCTCGGCGCGGCCTTCGCCGCACACATCGTTGACCTTGCGCGCCATGGCAACCGATTGGGTATAGGGCACGACATGATCCTGGATGCCATGGAGGAACAGGGCGGGCGGGAAGCTCTCAGTCACATAGAAGATGGGGCTGGCACCTGCGGCGACCTGCGGATTGTCCATGCACGACATGCCCATGAGCTGATTGTGCGGAGCGCCCATGCCCTTGGTGCCGTCGTCGCCACGCGCGGCCATGCCACCGGTGGCGATCGCCTGATCCTCCGCCGTCGTGCGGTCGCACAAATCGCACTGATACAGGTCGGTGGGACCATAAATGCTGGCAAGCGCCTGCACGGCATCGGACTGGTCGAGATTGCCATAACGGCGGCCCTGCAGCATGGGGCGTCCGCCCATGGCAGCCACCATGTTGGCCAGATGGGCACCAGCGGAATTGCCCATGATGCCGATCTTCTCGGCATTCAGGTTGTATTCAGCCGCATGCGCACGCAGGAAGCGGATGGCAGCGCGGACATCCTCAAAGGGCTCCGGCCAACGCACGTCGGGAACCAGGCGGTACTCGACGCAAGCCAGCGCATAGCCCTGCGAAGGGAACTTGAAGACGCCCGGCATCGTGTTCTCGCGCTTGTTGCCGGAAACCCAGCCACCGCCATGCACGAACACAATAAGCGGGAACGGACCCTCGCCTTCATTCGGCAGCCAGAGGTCAAACACCTGGCGCGGATCGTCATTGGCATAGGGCACATCCAGCCAATGAGTCTTGAACTGAGACGGGTCTATTTCCTTGAACGGATTTTCCATTACGCTCCCCTTTCGTTGCTAACGGGTATTGGTTTCGATGATTCTTTGCTCTACTTATAAAATTCGCTTATTATTGGGGTGTGTTGTTCTTGTGAACACATCTCAGTATGAACGTGTTCGGTGGCGGGAAATCGACGGTAATCGGTAATTAGATTTCACGTTATGGAACAAAAAAGCCACATTTTGATGCCGTCATATGGCATTGAGGTATTGGTTGTGCGACTCCATCGGGGGCAAAACAGAGGGGATGGCGCGAGTGCGATTGATGGCAAAGCCATCGTCGCCCGCAAGCGCAAAGGCGCTTGCAACTCGGCCATATAGAAGTGGAGGCAAGACCATGGAACTCCGGCAGCTTGAATACTTTCTCGCGATAGCCGATTGCGGGAACATGGCGGAAGCGTCGAAAAAACTGCATGTTTCCTCTCCCGCCTTGAGCACGGCGCTTAAAGAGCTCGAGCGTGAATTGGGCTTCAGCCTGTTCGATCGCAATGGCCGCAGGCTCACAATCAACGAGAACGGGCGCTACTTCTCAAAACAGGCGCAAAGCGTGTTCACCATTTTGAGCGACGCCCAGCACACAATTCAGACAAGCATCATTGAGCGCCAGCAGACCGTCAACGTTCGCGTCGAGCTTCCGTTGGGACGCATAGGAAAGCACCTTTTCCGCGGCTTCCATCGCGCGCACAAGGACATGAGGCTCCGTATGGGCTATGCGAATTCATCGCTCTTGGTAGACAAGGGCCATGCTTCGGTTGACCTAGAGATTCTTGGATCAATGGCGAAACCGCCTGAAAACAAACGCACTGTTCTGATTGGCTTCGAAGACTTTGTCGCAGTGCTTCCCGCGGACCATCCGCTGGCAAGCAAAGAATCGCTCACTCTTGAAGACCTGAAAGACGAGCCTCTTCTTATGGGCGAACCCGGCCTCATGCGTACCGTGGTGGAGGCGATGTTCGCCGAAGTGGGCATTGAGCCCCAGGTTGTCGCGGAAATGCAGCTCTACACCGAAGCGCTGCAATTGGTGCGCGCGGGCATTGGCAGCTGCATTGCCGGGAAATACACCTGGTTCGAGCCCGAAGAGCCCGAATTGGCCATCAGACCACTGGAGAACACGACGCAAGGCCGCTACATATACGCGCAGATTCCCGAAAATCGCGAGCCTTCGGAGGCCGCCTGGAAAATGCTCTCCTTCATTCGCAAGAACGCGAAGGACATCATGAAGTAGGAAGCTGCCGTGCAGACCGCAACGGTCGGCGACCAATCAGCTCAGACGCCATGCCGCCCAGCGCACAGATGCGCCACGTTGCCTTATGCTTCGCCACCCGGCTCGCGGGCGCGTCACGCCGCCCGGTTAACAGGCGCGCCAGCCCTACAAACGCAGTGAGACTCCTCGCCCCACACTCCTCTACACAATGAGCATCGCATCGCCAAAGGACAGCATGCGATAGCGCTCCTCGATGGCATGCGCATAGGCATTCATGATGTTCTCGCGCGACGAGAAGGCGCTCACCAGCATCATCAGCGTCGAACGCGGCACATGGAAGTTCGTGATGAGGCAGTCGACCACATGGAAAGTGCTGCCCGGCAGCAGGAACAGATTCGTCTTGTCCTGTTCACGCGCCCGCATGCGTCCCAGCTCGGAATCCCACGCGCTTTCCAAGCTGCGCACGCTCGTGGTTCCCACGGCGAACACGCGGCCGCCCTCCTTGTGCGCCTTCTCGATTGCCGCAATGACCTCGTCGGACACCGAATAGGTCTCGGTATGCATCTGATGATCGCGCGGATCATCCTCATCCACGATGCGGAAAGTGTCGAGCCCCACCTGCAGCTCGACCGTATGCCACGCGGCACCCTTCTCCTTGATCGCCTCGATGAGCTCCGGCGTGAAATGCAGACCGGCAGTCGGCGCCGCGGCGCTCGCCTCACGACGGGAATAGACCGTCTGATACATCTCCTCATCGCCCGCATAGCCATGGATGTAGGGCGGCAGCGGCGTATGGCCCACCGCGTGCAGGGCCTCATCAAGGCTCGGGCGGTTGGTCCGCAAGCGCACGACGCGCTCGCCCTTGCCATTGCCGCGACCCCAGTCCACGACCTCAACTTCGAGCGCGACACCGCCCGAAGCATCGGGAATCTCGACCACGCCGCCGGGACGCAGGCGCCGGCCCGGACGCACCAAAGCCTCCCAGGTCGCCTCCTGATTCGATACCCCCGCTTCAGGCATGGGACGCAGCAGAAACACTTCGGCCGCGCCACCCGTTTCGCGCTTCGCACCAAGCAAGCGCGCCGGCAGCACGCGCGTCTCATTCGCCACGAACACGTCGCCCGGCTTCACGTAATCCAGAACATCCCGGAATATCGCGTCGTGCAACGCACCCGACTGGCGATCCATCACCAGCAGACGACACGCGTCGCGCACGGGTGCCGGCTCCTGGGCGATAAGCTCCTCCGGCAGGTCGTAATCGAAATCGTTCGTGTTCATCTGCGGTTCACCTGGTCTCTATACGTTTCTCTATATATACGGGTAATCCCCGAGCATGTGCGTAAACAGAGGATACGATAGCAGATTCGCCGCGGCATGCCGTCTCCTGCGCGAAGTGTGCTAAACTAACGCCCGCACATGGGCGATTGGCGCAGCGGGAGCGCAACTGCCTTACAAGCAGTGGGTCGGGGGTTCAAATCCCTCATCGCCCACCATGAAATTGAACGCCTCAGCAATGGGGCGTTTTTCTTTTCCAAACCCCGGTTTCCCCGGTTTTGGCAAGCACGCGCGATGATTACGGTCCGACCGCCCTCGCACGGCCGGCGCAGCCCCGCCGTGACACGTCCCTGAACCGCACCCCGCAGCCGGGCGTTTTTCTTTTCGGCTTCACCTCAGCCCCATTTCCGGCTCCTATAATTCCCCTCATGGCAACTGAGCGCACGCATACCATCCGACGATTCGCGGCAGCGGGATCACTTCTTGCGCTTGCGGGCCTGCTCATGGCCGCATTCGGGCAATGGGGTGCCGCTTTCTTCCCCGCTTATCGCAGCTTTTCCAAAGCGGTGGAAGGCGCGCTTGCCACCCTCTTCTCGATCCTGCCGTTTTCAGCATGGGACTTTCTCGCCCTCGCCATCATGATTGTCGCCCTTGCACGCCTTGTCTGGCGCATCGCGACACACCACCCAATATCGCGCTGGTTCGCCAACATCTGCGTACTCGCGGCAGCGCTCGTGCTCTTTGCGGTAGCCGCCTGGGGGCTCAACCACTACGCGCCGCCCCTCTCGGAAGAAATCGGTCTCACCGTGGAAGAATATTCCGCGGACGAATTGGAAAACGCTACCGCATACTACCTTGAGCAGGCGGCGGCACGGGCGCAATCCGTTCCCCGCAACGACGACATGACGCTCGCCACGCAGGATTTCGACGAACTCGCTGAAATAGCAGGAAGCAGCTATTCCGCGCTTTCGCGGGAGTATCCCCTCTTCGAAGGCTCAACCGCACCCGTCAAGAAACTCCTGCTCGCAGGCGAACCGCTGCTTTACAGCGGCCATACCGGCATCTTCTGGCCCCTCACCGGCGAGGCGAATGTTCCCGAAAACGTCGCCGCCGCCGAACTTCCCTTCACCATGTGCCATGAGGCGGCTCATCGTCTGGGCATTGCAAGCGAACAGGAGGCGAACTTCTGCGCCTTCCTCGCTGCCAGCTCAAGCGACGACGCCCGCTTTTCCTACGCCGCCTACTACAGCGCCTTCTGCTACTGCCTGAATGCCCTCGCATCCAATTACCCCGAACGCGCCCAGGCACTTCTCGAAGAGGCCATCGGCGAAGAGGTCGACCCTTCCAATGCGAAAACCTACGGCGCGCGGCTCGTGCTTTACGACCGCTCGTGCGCGTCGCAGCACTATCAAACATATGAAGGACCCGCCAAAGAAGCCGGCACCGCCGTCAACGACACCTATCTGAAGACGTTCTCCGAGGAATCGGGCGTGAAATCCTATGGCGAGGTTGTCGATTATCTAATCGCTTGGCAGCTTGCGATATAATCGCCCGGCAATCGACCCAAAGGGGGAAGTGAATTATGCCCGCAAACAATGCACCGCAATTCCAAAGCACCAACCGTTGGAGCACGAAGCAGCTCGTGACCATGGCTCTCATGGGCGCCATTGCCATCCTGCTGAGCTTCATCGAATTCCCGATCATGCCCGCCGCTTCGTTCCTGAAGCTCGACATCGCACTCGTGCCTGCCGCCGTCGTGGGATTCGCCTATGGCGCGGGCCCCGGCGTGCTTGTCGGCTGCGTCTACGCCATCGCCCATGCCGCAATTGACGGCAACTGGGTCGGCGCCGTGATGAACATCATCGTCGCCCTCGCCTTCATCTGGCCGGCATCTGCCATCTATCAGCGCAAACGCAGCTTCCAGGGCGCTGTCATCGGCATGTGCATTTCGGCAATCGCGCTTATCGTTGCCGCCATCATCGCCAACCTCATCATCGACCCGCTGTTCTACGGCATTCCGTTCGAAGCGGTCGTGGCGCTCATTCTGCCCGCCATCCTGCCCTTCAACATCGTGAAGGCCGTGGTGGTAAGCCTGCTTACCGGCGTGGTGTACAAGTCCATCTCCAATCTCATCACTCCGGTCAAAGACCAGGTGCGCGGCCGCTAATCAGAAGGATCGCGTTTCATGCCTGCAATTGAGTTCTCTTCCGCGAGCTTCACGTACGACGGAAAGACCTGCGCTTTTAGCGACATCAGCCTCACTGTTGAGGAAGGGTCCTTCCTGTGCGTGCTCGGCGGAAACGGAAGCGGGAAAAGCACGCTTGCGAAGCACATTGATGCGCTCCTGCTGCCCGACAAGGGAACGGTGCGCGTGCTCGACCACGACACGGCCGACCCGCAAAACCTCTACTTTGTACGCAGCAATGCCGGCATGGTATTTCAGAATCCCGACGACCAGATTGTCGCCACCATCATCGAAAACGATGTGGCTTTTGGCCCCGAAAACCTGGGCATTCCCAACCCTGAACTGCGCAATCGCGTCACTCGCGCCCTCGCGCAGGTGGGCCTGCAGGGCTTCGAAACGCGCGAGACAAGCAACTTGTCCGGCGGCCAGAAGCAGCGCGTGGCGCTTGCCGGTGTCCTCGCGATGGAGCCGCGCATCCTCGTGCTTGACGAGGCGAGCGCGATGCTCGACCCGCGCGGACGTTCGGGCCTTATGCGCGTCTGCCAGGAACTGAACGAAAGCGGCCTCACCATCGTGCTCATCACGCACTTCATGGAGGAAGCGGCCCTCGCCGACCGCATCGTCGTGCTTGACGGCGGGCATATCGCCCTCGACGGCACGCCACAGGAAGTGCTCACGCAATACGAGACGCTCGAACGGCTCTCGCTTGAGGTTCCCTTCGCCGTGCGGCTTTCCCATGAGCTGCAGAAGGCGGGCGTGCCGGTCGGCATGCATGTGAATGCCGACGAGCTCGAAGCGGAACTCGCCTCGCTTCTCACGGAAGGAGGCGCACGATGATCGAGTTCAAGGGCGTTTCCTACACCTACGACCAAACGCCGCGCAGCCATCGCAAGCGCAAGGGCAATGCCGATACGGAGCCCGCGAAATGGGGACGTTCCCCGGAAGATCGCTGGGCGCTTGCCGACCTCGCCTTCACGATTGAGGATGGTGAAATGTTCGGCATCGCCGGACACACCGGCAGCGGCAAAAGCACGCTTGTCCAGATGATGAACGGCCTGCTTGAGCCCACGTATGGCAGCGTCTATGTGAATGGTCACAACATCGCCGACAAGTCTGCCGCTTCTGAGGCGCGTCGCGAAGTGGGCGTGGTGTTCCAGTATCCCGAACGCCAGCTTTTCGCAGCGACCGTTTTCGACGACGTCGCTTTTGGCCCGCGCAACCTGGGCCTTTCCGCCGATGAGGTGAAAATCCGCGTCGAGGAGGCCTTGAAGGCGGTTCATCTCGATGGCGCGGACATCGCCGAACGCAGCCCCTTCGCGCTTTCCGGTGGCCAGCAGCGCCGCGTGGCCTTCGCCGGCGTGCTCGCGATGAAGCCCTCCACCCTCGTGCTCGATGAGCCGGTCGCCGGCCTCGATCCGAAAGCGAAGCGCGATTTCCTTGGGCTTGTGAAAGAGCTGCATGACACGCAACACCTCACGGTCGCGCTTGTCTCGCACAATATGGACGACCTCGCGAACCTCTGCGACCGCATTATCGTGTTGAACAACGGCCATCTGTACGCGCTTGGCACCCCCGAGGAGATCTTCTCCGATGAAGAGGGCATGCGCAGCATTGGCCTCGGCGTTCCCCAGGCGGCATCCCTTGCGAACAAGCTTGCCGAACGAGGCATAAACCTGCCGCTTGGCGCGGGCCTTCCCACACTGGAGTCCCTCGCGCAGGCCATCGCCCAGCGCTATGGCAGCGTGAATGGCGGCAATGAAAATCAGGTGAGCCGGTAGTCATGGCCGAACACGCAATATTTGGCCGCTATTGGGAAGCGGACAGCCCCATCCACAAGCTTGACGCCCGCACCAAGTTCCTCGGCGTCATCTTCATGATGATCATCACCTTCAGCGCGACGAATTTCGGCGCCCTCATACTGGTCGCCGTCGCCGTGATGGCCTTCTTCCGCATATCCCGCATTCCGCTGAAACAGGCGCTTCAGTCGATTGTGCCGCTGCTCTTCATCATCGTTCTCACGGCGCTTTTCAACCTTTTCTGGATGCAGGGAGGCACAACGCTTTTCCAGCTTGGCCCCATCCAGATAAGCGAATACGGCATCTACATGGCGGTTTTCATTTCGCTGCGCCTGACGGTTCTGCTTCTGTCCGGCAGCCTGCTCACGCTCACCACCACCACGCTCGACATCACCGAGGCGTTCGAGCGCCTGCTTGGTCCGCTCGCGCGCATTGGCGTGCCCGCGCACGAGTTCGCGCTCATTCTGGGAATCGCCCTGCGCTTCCTGCCGCAGTTCGCCGAAGAGCTCCACACCATCCGCGCCGCCCAGCTCTCGCGTGGCGCAAAGCTTGCCACGAGCCCCACAAAGAGCGGCATCGCCGGCCTCACGAGCTTGCTTGTGCCCCTATTCACAAGCGCATTCCGTCATGCCGACACGCTCGCGTCCGCCATGGATGCCCGCTGCTATCACGGCGCGCAAGGACGCACGCGCCTCGATCCGCTCGCATTCGGCAGAAACGACGCTTGTGCCGCACTGCTGCTCGCATGCCTCTTCGCCGCCGTTCTCGCGCTTTCCCTTCTCCTTTAGAAGTCGGCGCAAACCGCCAGCAAGGCACGCCCTTCGTACCAGCCCAACGCACACCCTTTGCCCACCGCCAATGTGAACTTTTACCGGTGGCACAAGCCGATGTAGCTTGTCGCCTGCCGGTGAGCGCCGACTACCGGTCGAATTCCCGTCGCCCACACGCCGAATAGGAAGACTGCTCATCACCGTGCGTGGTGTAGAGTAACGCCCGGCCGCTCATTGCGGATTCACACCGAAGAGCGAGCCCTCACCATCAAAGACACATTCGCGACATGCGAAAGAAAGGAATGCATATGAATCTGAAAGGACCCCTTCTGCTGCTTTTGACAGCCGTCTTGTGGGGCCTTGCCTTCGTGGCTCAGACCACGGCCTCAGACAACGTGCAGCCTTTCACGTTCAACGCATCGCGCAACATCATCGGCGCGCTTTTCCTTACCGGTGTCATCATGTGGCGCAAACGCACCGGCGCCGACAAGAAGCCGCAAGAGGATGGCAGCGGATACACCCGCCGCGCTCTTGTGATTGGCGGCGTCACCTGCGGCGTCGTGCTTTTCGCGGCTTCCTACCTTCAGCAGGCGGGCATCAGCTCGTACCCGGACGACGCGGGCATCTCCGGCCGTTCCGGCTTCATCACGGCGCTGTACATGGTCATCGTGGCGCTGGTCACCGCATTCACCGGGCGCCGCGCACATCCCCTCGTTTTCGTCGCCGTTGTCCTCGCAATCTTCGGCATGTATCTGCTGTGCGCACCCAATGGCTTATCGGGCGTCTACTTTGGTGACATCCTCGTGTTCTTCTGCGCCTTCGGATACGCGCTGCACATCGTCGTCATCGACCGCTTCACCCACGTGGACGGCGTGCGCCTTTCACGCCTGCAGCTCATCACCTCGGCATCGCTTTCAGTTGTGTGCGCGCTCATTTTCGAGCATCCCGAACCCGCATTCATTATCGCCGCGATGGTGCCCATCCTGTATGCGGGCATTTGCTCGGATGGTTTGGCCTACACCTTCCAGATCATCGCCCAGAAGACAACCGACCCCACCGTCGCCTCCATTCTCATGAGTCTGGAATCGGTGTTCGCGGCCTTGGGCGGCTGGATCATCCTTTCCGAACAGCTTTCTACGGTGGAAATCATCGGCTGCGCGCTGGTATTCGCCGCCGTCATGCTCGCGCAGGTGCCTGATTTCATCGCGAACGCACGCTTGCGCCGCGACCGCAAGATGCTCGACGAGTAGAACGCGGCAGCTGCCTCCGTAGCACGCCTCGCCTCCCGCGTGGCGCCCGAATAGCCAAGCACACCCGATATGGCCCCCGGCCGCACGATGCCTAACCGCACGGCGGCTGATGCGTCGCCTGATGCGGGGCCGATTCGCCCCGTGAGCTGTGCAGCGCCTACTCGTGCTTCACATGCATGAGGGTGTCCCACAGCACCAAAGCGAGACCCGCCCAAATGCAGCCGAAACACACCGCATGCGCGGACGTGAACGCCTCGCCAAACACAAACACGCCAATGAGCAGCGATATCGTGGGGCTCACGTACTGGATGAATCCCAGATACGAAAGGCGAATCTTGTTCGCCGCGATGGCGAAAAGTATCAGCGGAATAGCGGTCACCGCGCCGCCCAACACGAGCAAACCCGTGAGGCTCCAACCGTGCACGCTCGAAGTGTCGCCCAGGAACGACAGCGAACCGCTCGACTGGAATGCCACAAGCAGCATGAACAGCGCCACCGGCACCATGACGGTATTCTCGACCGCAATGGCGGGAATGGCCGGGTAGCCGCCGTGCTTTTTGATTGCGCCATAGATGCCGAAGGTCAGCGCAAGCGCGATCGAGTACACGGGGAAGCGCCCGTAATCGATGGTGAACCAGACAACGCCCACCGTGCAGAGCACCGTCGCCAGCGTCTGCAGGCGGCTCAAGCGCTCGCCAAACACGATGCGCCCGAGCAGAATGCTCACGAGCGGATTGATGTAATAGCCAAGCGATGATTCCAGAATGTAGCCCGTGTTCACCGCGATGATGTAAGTGGTCCAGTTGATCGTGATGATAAGGGCGGCAGGCACAAGATGCTGCAAGGCGCGCCGCTCATGCAGAAGCGGGAGAAACGATTTCCCCAGAATGGCACACGCGACCCCGACGAAGACAAAGCACCAGATCATGCGATGGGCGGCGATCTCGAACGGATCCACTTCCACCAGAAGCTTCCAGTAAAGCGGGAACGAACCCCAGAGCACATAGCAGAGAATGCCGGCTATCGTCCCGCGCCGTTCCTCCGTACTCATGGAAGTGTCATTCGCCATGCCCATCCCTTTCTCATTCTCACGCTCGCAAAAGCGGCGCGTCGGCTTCGCTTCACGAATCCCGGAAGAGAGGCCCACAATGAAACAGGCCAGAGACCATGCCTCTGACCTGCGTTTACTCTCTGGTGTCCCCGACGGGATTCGAACCCACGGCCTTCTGCTCCGGAGGCAGACGCTCTATCCAGCTGAGCTACGGGGACGCGTCCTTATGAGTGGCCTAATGGCCGGTAGAGCACCGGGCGACCACGACCAAACCAGCGATGAAAAGGATGATCACCGTGATAAGCATGTACGTCCCGTGATGGTAAGGATCCTGCTTCGGGTTGTAACGCTGCATGTGTCCTCCTTCCATTCGTGCGACTTAGCCCGGTTATGATAGCACACCCGCACCCGGGCGCGAACCTTAGCCTTTCACGCGCAGACTATCGGTAATGCGGTTGGCAATCGCACGGGCACGAGCGCCGGCATCAGCACGCGTCGCATCGCATTCGCCCTGAAGCGCGAGCGCGTATTCCCCATCATCCAGACTCTTCGCGTTTACCAGCACATTCACCGCCGCCATATCGATTGCAGCAGCCGCCAACGCGGCACCGCAGGCAACATCGGACTGCAGCATCTTGGAGCCAACGCGCTCCATGCGCTCGAGCATGTCAACCACGGCGGAAAGCGTGCGCACCATCTGCAGGGGTGCCTGAGCCGCCTGCTTGGTCGCCGCCTCGATGGTTTCGGCGCGCGACGGGTCATCGCGCGGAATGGCATAGGCATGCGAAAGCGGCGCGAATCCGCGAGCGTCCTCGTCAACAAGCTCGAGCAGCCGGCAGCGCAGGCTTTCGCCTTCCGCCAGAAGCTGCTTCACCTCGGGCTCAACGGCGGCGTAGGTCTTCTTTCCCACGGTGTAGTTGCCCGCCATCTGCCCCAACGCAATGGCCAACGAACCCGCAAGGGCCGCCGCGCCACCGCCTCCCGGCACTTCGGCTTTCGCCGCGAGCTGAGCGCTGAATTCGTCGCAACGAAGTTCAATCAGACTTTCCACTCTCAATCCCTCGTTCCCTTTGCATGCGGGCATTCAAAACGCCGGGCTCGTCCCAACGCCGCGCCAAAACGCCGCGCCTCGCTATTGCTCACTGTTGCGCAGACCGTCGCGGACTGTTCCGTACGCCATTGCGCGCTGCTCCGCGCGCAATTCCGCAAGCCATTCCACGCGAGCTCGCAAACCGCTTCGCGTGCTATTCCGCGAACTGCGCGTTGTACAAATCGGCGTAGAATCCGCCCGCGGCAAGCAATTCCTCGTGCGTTCCCTGCTCGATAATATCGCCCTCGTTCAGCACGAGAATCAGGTCGGCATCGCGAATGGTCGAAAGGCGGTGTGCAATGACGAACGACGTGCGGCCGTGCATCAGGCGGTCCATCGCCTTCTGAATCAGCGCCTCGGTGCGCGTGTCCACGCTCGAGGTCGCCTCATCCAGAATGAGCACCTGCCTGTTCGCCAGCAAGGCGCGCGCGATGGTAAGCAGCTGCCGCTGACCTTGGCTGATGTTCGACGCGTCCTCGTTGATGCGCGTATCGTAGCCATGCGGCAAGGCGCGAATAAATCCATCGGCGAAAGCCGCCTTCGCGGCAAGCACCACCTCGTCGTCACTCGCGGACATCTTTCCGTAGCGGATGTTCTCGCGGATGCTCGCGGAATACAGCCAGGCGTCCTGCAGGACCATGGCCATGCTGCCGCGCAGGTCATGCCGCGTGTATTCGCGAATATCGACCCCGTTGATACGAATGGAGCCGCCGTCCACATCGTAGAAGCGCTCGAGCAGCTTCACCATCGTGGTCTTGCCCGCACCGGTCGGACCGACAAGAGCAATCGTCTGCCCCGCTTCCACCCGCGCCGAGAAATCATGGATGACCGGGCTATTTGCGTCGTAGCCAAATTTCACATGGTCGAACTCAATGCTTTCAACCTTCGCAGGGAAAGGCTTCGCGGCGGCCTCGTCGGACGGCATCTCCGTCTCGCCGAGGAATTCGAACACGCGCTCAGCGGCGGCAGCCATCGACTGCAGCTGGTTGAATACCATCGACAGCTGTTGCATGGGCTGCGTGAGGTTCTTCACATACTGAATGGAAGCCTGGATGTTACCGATGGTGATAATGCCTTGGATGGCCAACGCCGCACCGGCAATGGCAACCGCCACGTAGCCGGCGTTCTCCACCAAGTTGATCAGCGGCATCATGAGGCCCGACAGGAACTGCGACTTCCACGCGGTGGTATAGAGCGTATCGTTGTCGCGCTTGAAAACGTCGCAAGCGGCATCTTCGCGGTTGAAGGCCTTGACGATGCTCTGGTTAGAGAACACCTCTTCCACCTGGCCATTCACGCGCCCGAGAAATTCCTGCTGCGCGAAGAAGTACTTCTGCGAACGCTTCACGACGCACATGATGACCACGACCGACAGCGGAATCGTCAGCAGGGCAATCGCCGTGATGATCGGGCTGATGTAGAGCATGAGCCCGATCACGCCCACGATTGTCACGAGCGAGGTGATGAGCGTGGTGACGCTCTGGTTGAGATTCATGCCGAGCGTGTCGACGTCATTCGTGATGCGGGAGAGGATATCGCCCGTCGCGTGCGACTCGAAATAGCGCATGGGCAGGCGGTCAATCTTCGCCTCGATGTCGCAGCGCAAGCGGTGCGACACACGCTGGACCACGCCCGTCATCACCCAGCCCTGGGCAAACGAAAGCGCCGCCGACACCCCGTACAAGCCCAGCACGGCAATAAGGATGAGGCCGATCAGGCCGAAGTTGATGCCACCGGCTCCCGCCACTTTCGCAGCGATGCCATTCGCCAGCTCGGTCGTCGCCTGGCCCAAGACGATGGGCCCCAGCACATTGAATACCGTCGAGCCCACCGCCATGAGAATGACGGCGAGAATGGGAAACTTGTATGAGCCGAGATAGGAAACGAGCTTACGGATGCTTCCTCCGAAATCGCGCGCCTTTTCGGTCGGGCCCGGGCCGCCGCCCGGCCCGCCACCATGACCGCGACGCCGGCCTTGCGGTGCATTACGCTCGCCCGCGTCCCGCTTTTTGCGCGTACGCTCTGCCGCCTGAGCGATGGCACGTGCCTGCTCCTTACGGGTGGCCTCGTCGAACTTTCTCATCGCACGACCCCCTTTCCCGCAAGCTCATCAGGCGAGAGCTGGGATTGCGCAATCTCTCTGTACACATCGCAGTTTGCAAGCAGCTCCTCATGGCTTCCCTTGCCCACAATGCGGCCGCCATCGAGCACGATAATCTGGTCGGCATGCATGATGGTCGCCACGCGCTGCGCGACGATAATCACGGTCGCATTCGCCGCATGCTCGCGCAGGCCCGCCCGCAAAGCGTGGTCGGTTCGATAGTCAAGCGCGCTGAAGCTGTCGTCGAAGAGCAGGATGGGCGCGCGTTTTGCAAGGGCGCGCGCGATGGCAAGACGCTGACGCTGACCGCCCGACACGTTCGAACCGCCCTGAGCGACCGGACGCGCGTAACCGTCTTCATCCTGCAAGATGAAGCCTTCCGCCTGCGCCACGCGAGCCGCCTCGCGCATGTCTTCGTCGCTCACCTGCGAGCCGGCGTACTTCAGATTGCTTTCGATGGTTCCGCTGAAAAGCGAGCTCTTTTGCGGCACATAGCCAATAAGCTCCCGCAGGTCAGCTTGGCGCGCATCACGCACGTCAACACCCGCCACGCGCACCGCGCCCGCCGTCGCGTCATAGAAGCGCGGAATGAGATTGAGCAGCGTCGATTTGCCGCTTCCCGTGCCGCCAATAATCGCGGTGGTCTGCCCCGGCTGGGCCGTGAAACTGATGTCCTGCAGCACGGGTTGTTCGGCATCGCCATAATGAAATTCCACCTGGTCGAATTCCACCGCGACGCCGGTTTGGGTTATGTCTGCAGCGGCGTTCCCAGCGTCGACGGAGCCCGCACCGCTCGCAACATCATGAGAGCCCGGGGCGTCCACAGCAGCCGATTCCCCTGCCGCCTTCTTAAGGTCGACGGGATTGGTCGGATCCTGAATATCCGGCACCGTGCTCAGCACCTCATCGATGCGCTCCGCGGCCACATTCGCGCGGGGCAGCATGATGGCGATGGTCGAAAGCATGAGGAAGCTCGCGATGATGACCATCGCATACGTGATGAAGGCGATCATCTGGCCCACCTGCATCGCGCCGAGGTCGATCTGTCCGGCGGCTACCCACACGATAAGCGCGCTCGCGCCATTCATCACAAGCATCATGCCCGGGAACATGAACATCATCGCGCGGTTCGCGAAGAGCTGCGTCTTCATGAGATCGGAGCTCGCATCCTGAAAACGTGTCTCAGCCACATCCTCACGACGGAAGGCGCGCACCACCTGCACGCCCGTCAGGCTTTCGCGTGAAACGAGGTTCACGCGGTCGATAAGCTTCTGCATGATGCGGAACTTCGGGTAGGTAATGCCGAAGAGCGTCGCCACCAGCCCCGCAACCAGCAGAACGGCCAGTACGATGATCCAGCTCATCGATATGTTCGTGGTCGTGACCATGATGACGCCACCGATGCCCACCACCGGCGCGTAAAGCACGATGCGCATGAGCATGATGAGCACCATCTGTACCTGCGTGATGTCGTTCGTCGAGCGGGTAATGAGGCTTGCCGTCGAGAAACGATCGAGCTCAGCCGCGCCAAACGAGACGACTTTCGTGAAAAGCCGCTCGCGCAATGACCGGGCTATCTCGGCGCCGGCGCGGGACGCGATAAGCCCCACGAGAATCGCGCAGACCACCATTCCCAAAGTCACCAGCAGCATGAGCCCGCCAACGCGCAGGAGGTACGACATCTGCATGTCCGCCGTGCTTACGCCGCAGGCCTCATATTCCTCTTGAGCCGCGGCAATAGCGCGCTGTTCCGCCAGAGTGTCGGATGTGTCATCCGCCTGTTTGTAGGCTGTCGCATACAGGCTGTCGAGCGCATCGCGGTTCTCTTCGCCTGCCGCCGTGATTCGGTAGAGCCCATCCTCGTCCTGCGCATAGGAAGTCTCAAAGCACGCCGCATCAGCCTCCGAAAGACCCGCCCGGAAGCTCGCGTACGATTCCGCACGCATTACGTCGGGAGACGCGTGGTCGATGCCGCTTTGCATGATTCCCACGTCGACGATGTTCGACGTGTAGGTAGGAAGGGCCAGTTCGCAAAACGCCTGGCCTATGAGCAGGATGAATATGAGCAAAACCGCCCGACCGTGACCTTTGAGATAGCTCAATAAGCGCACTCTGTCCCCTTTCGCGATTTTGTTCTCATACGATAATTGCGCAATTCGCGGCCTGCCTGCGGGATGCGGAGGCTTTTCGCGGAAAGACCGCATGACTTTTCCAACATACGCCCACCATTTTCGGTTTCGCCTTGTCGCAAACGCAGATGTCGCGCGATGTGGCGCTGACTTCCGCAGGCAGCGAGCGGCAACGCGCTTCCACAACAGCGCGCGGCAACGCGCTTCCGCAATGCGGGCGCCGTGGCGCTGAGTTTGAAA
>CAVFFT010000054.1:0-3036 GCA_963621885.1 bacterium | reverse complement strand
CGCGCGGCTTCCAGCTTGCCTTCGTACGCGTGGCGCTAATGTATTCGTCGTGCTTCTCCTTCTGCAGACGACCCTTCAAATCGTGATTCAACATCGCGGTCTCCTCTCGCATGACAATCCGGTTAAGTATACAACCCAAGGGGAAATGACCAGCGAAAAAGAGTGGATACCTCACACGATGGTGTTGGCGCGGGCGCAGGGCTCCCAGGCGTATGTTGCGTGACCCAGGGCGCAAGTGGCCGCGTGGTTACCGGGGCGCAAGTGGCCGCGCTTCCGGACTGCACGACGCCGCGCGTGTCGTGCCGGGGCACGGCGGCCGAGCGGTTCTCAGGGCGCGTCCTCCGAGTGGCTGCGTTTTCGGGCTGCACGACGCCGCGCGTTCGTGCGCATGGGCAAGCGCGGCGCCCTTGTTCGCATGCCTGCGTTATTATGGGCATGCTGAATTTGTCTTCGAGAGAAGGACTCACATGAATATCCTTGTGCTGGGTGGCGGCGGCCGTGAACATGCAATCGGCTGGGCGCTCGCGAAATCGCCGAAGTGCGACGTGCTTTACATGGCTCCGGGCAATGGCGGAACCGTTGGCTTTGCGGAAAACGTTTCCGGTCTGAATGCGGAAGATGGCGCGGAGGTTCTTGCGTTTGCGCAGGCACATGACGTGAGCCTTGTGGTGATTGGTCCCGAAGCGCCCCTCGTTGCGGGCGTGGCGGATGTGCTGCGCGAGGCGGGCATTGCGGTCTTCGGCCCGAGCGCGAGCTGCGCGCGTCTTGAGGGTTCGAAGAGCTTCAGCAAGGAATTCATGCAGGCGAACGACCTGCCCACCGCCGAGTATGCCGCTTTCGATGCGGAAGAGCCGGCGCTTGCCTATCTCGAGAATCACCCTGCGCCTATCGTCGTGAAGGCCGACGGGCTTGCCGCTGGCAAGGGCGTTGTGGTCGCCGCGACCGATGAGGAAGCCCGCGCCGCGGTGAAAGACGCCTTCGGTGGCGCGTTCGGCGAAGCCGGCTCGCGTGTGGTGATTGAAGAGTGCCTGACCGGCCCCGAATGCTCGCTGCTCGCCTTTGTGACCGCGGGCAAGGCCTTCTGCATGGAGCCCGCGCAGGATCACAAGCGCGCCTACGACGGAGACAAGGGCCCGAACACGGGCGGCATGGGCGTGTATTCCCCGGTTCCCATTGTGACCGACGACGAGATGGCGGCGATGAAGGACATCATGGCGCGCGCGGCGGCGGCAACCGTCGGCGAGCCTTTCGACATGGATTATCGCGGCTGCCTGTATGGCGGCTTCATGCTGACTCCGCAGGGTCCGAAGCTGCTGGAGTTCAACGCGCGCTTCGGCGATCCGGAGACGCAGGTGGTGTTGCCGCGCCTCGAAAGCGACCTGGTCGACGTGATGCTTGCGGTGGCCGAAGGTCGCCCCGAGAACGTCGAGCTTGCCTGGTCGGACAAGTGGGCGGTGTCGGTGGTTCTCGCGAGCGAGGGTTATCCGCGCGCCTATGAGAAGGGGAAGACCATCACGGGCATCGCCGATGCGGAAGCGCTCGATGGCGTGAAGGTGTTCCATGCGGGCACGAAGGTGGCCGATGGCGCGGTGCTGACCAACGGCGGCCGCGTGCTCAATGTGACCGCGCTCGGCGATTCGTTTGCGGCGGCGCGTGACTTGGCGTACGAGGCGGCGGCGCACATCGATTTCGACGGGAAGCAGTTCCGCACCGACATTGGCGCGAAGGCTCTGCGCGGCCGTTCGGCTTGGGAATAAGCGCGCGTTTGGGAATGGGCGCGCAGCCGAGTGATGCGTGGCCTGAAACAAGCTCGGGAATAAGCGCAGCTCGCACGCGTGACTTCGAATTGAGCGCGCGTAAGGGCTGAGAAGCGAGAGCAAAGAAACAAGAAGCGCACGTCGCGGGCTAAAGCGCGGCGTGCGTTTTGGTATAGGCGCTTTGGCGTGAACAAGCTTCGCGCTGAATCGCGCCTGACACTTGACGCGGATGGGATTTGCGCCAAATGGCGTTTCGGTATGAAGGAGGAAGCGGTGGATCATCCCCAGTTTGACGCGTTTTGCGAGACGGTGGAGCGCCTGTGCGACCCGGTTGACGGCTGCCCGTGGAATCGTGTGCAAACGCATGAGAGCATCGCGCAGTATCTGCTGGAAGAAGCGTATGAATGCGTGGACACCATCGACCGGGGCGATACCGAGCATTTGCGCGACGAGCTGGGTGACGTGCTGCTGCAGGTGGTGCTGCAGAGCCAGATTGCCGCAAACGCAGGCGAATTCACCATTGACGACGTGTGTGCGGTGGTGAACGAGAAGATGATTCGCCGGCATCCGCATGTGTTCGCGCGGGAAGACGGGCGCGAGCTCACTCCCGACGAGGTGAATGCGCTCTGGGAACAGGTGAAGATTGCGGAACGCGCTGCCGAAGAGGAGCAGGCGAAAGCGCGCGGTGGTCGTCCCGAGCCCTTGCTCGATAGCGTTTCGGCGGGCATGCCGGCGCTCATCCAGGCGCAGAAGATCTCGCGCAAGGCGGTGAACTGCGGTTTTGAATGGGATACGCTCGATGATGTGTGGGACCAGGTGTTCTCGGAAATTGAAGAGCTGAAGGAAGCTCAGGCGGCGGGCGACAAGGAGGCCATGCAGCTGGAGCTGGGCGATGTGTTGTTCTCGCTCGTGAATGTCGCCCGGAAGATGAATATCGATGCCGAAGAGGCGCTGCGGGCGAGCTGCCGGAAGTTCCGCGGTCGCTGGGGCTTCATGGAGGGCGCCGCCTGGGCGGAAAAACGCCGCCTGGAAGACATGCCCTTTGATGAGCTGCAAAAGCTCTGGGACCAGGCGAAAGCGGCGGGCCTGTAGGAGCTGCTGCATATAACAAAACGCGTGGATATCTGAGTTTTCATAAGGTAACGCAATGAAAACCCTTTAATATCGGGCATCTTGCAAAAAAGTCAATAGCTATAATGAAAACAACAACCAATAAGAAGGAGCAATCCACTAAGAAGGAGGTTGTGTCATGAGGAAGGTAAGAGTTGTTCAGTATGGC
>CAVFFT010000053.1:0-9082 GCA_963621885.1 bacterium | reverse complement strand
GAGGGCCTCCGTGCGCTAAGCGCGCCAACCCTCAACATATGTGAACACGAGGCGGCCGCCAAATGGTGGCCGCCTTCTTGCGTTCGTCCCTCCTATAGCCAAGCTAAGAGGGCTCTTCTTTAAGCCTTAGCGACTTTGCGTCCTCTGCTTACCATTCTCATAGTGAAACGCGCAGCGAAACGCTCGCGGCGGTTTTCCCTTTCCGCGAGAATGCGGTATCGTTGACGCATGCAAACGATAGCTGAAATCAAGGAAATCCTGGCGCATGCCGACGCGGACGAACTGGCCGTGCTCGATCGCGCCTTGCAGGCCGATACGCGCAAAGGTGTCATTCGCGCTCTTGAGCAAGCGCATAAGCGCTGTGCGGCGGAACAGGCGGAGCGCGAGCGCGTCGACGGCCTGTATTGCTTCCAGCGTGAGATTGGCGGCAAGGGTATTCTCCTTGGCCTTGATGAGGTGGGACGTGGCCCCCTAGCGGGTCCTCTTGTCGTAGGCGGCGTCGTTTTGGCTGATGAGCCGCACATCCTTGGCCTTGACGACTCGAAGCGTCTTTCCAGTGCTCGCCGCGAGGAGATCGCGGAGCGGGTGAAACGGGAGGCACGCGCGTGGACGCTGCAATCGATTCCCCCTGAAGACATCGACGAGAACGGCATGGCCGCAAGTTTGCGACGCGCCTTTTCCGCCGCGATTGCCGATATCGAAGCGCAGGGCGTGGCGGTCGACGCCATCCTTCTTGATGGAAACCCGCTTCATCTTGATCCCCGCGAGGTGAACATCGTGGGCGGAGACGCCCGTTGCGCGAGCATTTCGGCCGCGTCCATTATCGCGAAGGTGGCGCGTGACGCTCGCATGGTGGCGTATGCACAGGAGTATCCGGGCTACCATTTCGAATCGAACAAGGGCTATGGCAGCCAGGAGCATATCGAGGCGATTCGCCAGCTGGGTTTGTCGCCCATTCATCGCCGCTCGTTCTGCCATTTCGACATCCAGCCGTCTCTTTTCTAGCTTCTCGATTTTCGCTTGCTTCTCGTTCGTTTCTTGCGGCGGGATTTAGCCTTCGCTGGTCGAAAAACATTTTTTGCGGGTACGCCGGATAAACCGGCATCTGAACAGCGGATTCAACTATTTGAAAGCACTGTGTGAGAATTGCGCGAGCCTTTTGCGGGGCATCTGGGAAAGCCATGCAAGACGACTTCTCTAGCCTGTTTCACAGCAGGAGAAGAGAGGAGTTGCCATGGAACATGCAAAAGGTGCGCCCAAAAAGGCGAAGACATCCGCTCGGGCAAAGACGACAAACGAGACTCCCGTTGAAGCAACGGCATTTGACGAGAAGATTGACGAGACGTCCGCTCCGGTAACGATACCCGAGGACGTTTCCGTTGAGGCGAAAGCTCCCGACGAGCCGCTTATTGAAGTTGAGGCGTGCGAAGAGCCGCCCGCTGAAGTGGGAAAGCCCGAGGAGCAATTTGCCGAAAAGGATGTCTGCGAGGAGTCGTCCGCCGAAGATCAGACCGCGGATTCTCTCGCTGAGCCCGAAGCGGAATCCCCCGAGGGGATGACTGCTGAGTCCGAATCCCCCGAGGAAGCGCCCGCTGAAACGGAGGAAGCTGAGGGGCAATCTGCGGAAGCGGAATCCCCCGAGGAAGCACCCGCGGAAGCGGAACCCTCCAAGGAGCCGCCTGCGGAAAGCGGCGAGGAGAGACTTTCTCCTCATGAGCTGGGCAGGCGGGGAGAACAGGCCGCGCGGGCGTTTCTCAGGCGCCGCGGTTTGGAGATTGTCGCGACGAACTGGACCTGCCCTGCCGGCGAGGTCGATATCGTCGCAAGCGACGATCACGAGCTTCGTTTCATCGAGGTGAAGACGCGCCGGGGCACCGGCAAGGGATTCCCAGAAGAGGCGGTTGATAAGGAGAAGCAGCGCAAGTACGAACGCATCGCGGAATACTTTCTGCAGGGATACGAGAGTACCGAGCTGTCCATCCATTTCGATGTGATTGGCATTATCACCACCGCTCCCGACCGGGCGTTTCTGCGCTATCACCGTGATGCGTTTTCGGCCTGCTGATGGGCGGGTACGGAAACTGCCGGGTGCGGAGCGCGACGCTGCATGGAGTAGAGGCGCGGCTGGTTGACGTCGAGGTGAGCATCACGAGCGGCTTGCCGGGCATGGCTATTGTCGGAATGCCCGACACGGCTGTTCAGGAAGCGCGCGAACGGGTGAGGTCGGCAATTCGGGCAAGCGGCTTCTCCATGCCGGCAGACAAGATCGTTGTGAACCTGGCGCCGGGCGGTTTGAGGAAGACGGGCTCGGGATTCGATTTGCCTATCGCCCTGGGAATCCTGGTGGCGAGTGGGCAACTTCCCACCGCGCTTGTGAAGGGGAAGGTTGTTGTTGGCGAACTTTCGCTTGATGGCTGCGTGCGCGATGTTGCGGGCATGCTGGCCTTCGAACTGTGCGCGCAAGAGTACGGCTTGGGTCTGCTGTGTCCGACTACGTCGGTCAACGTTATCGAGATGGAGTCCGTCGAGCTGTTTGGCGTTTCCCGCCTGACGGATTTCAAGAGCGGCATCTTCGATGTACCCCATGGCATTCCGGCCGCTTCGGGCGCTTGCAAGGACTATCGCGATGTCGGAGGGCACGAGATGGCCAAGCGGGCGCTTCAGGTGGCCGCTGCGGGAAGTCACGGCATCATGATGATGGGGCCGCCGGGATCGGGAAAGACCATGCTGGCGGAACGCCTGCCGAGCATTCTGCCGCCGCTCGATGCGCGTGAGCAGCTTGAGACGGCGCGCATCTATTCGGCAGCGGGGGAAGACATGTCGTCGGTCGTGGCAGGTGTGCGGCCGTTTCGCCATCCGCATCATTCGGTAAGCAATGCGGGCTTGCTTGGTGGCGGGTCGCCGGTGCATCCAGGAGAGGTTTCGCTTGCCCACAATGGCGTGCTGTTCCTCGATGAGGTGTCGCAGTTCAGTCGTACGACCTTGCAGGGTTTGCGTCAGCCCATGGAGGACGGGCGCATTACCATCGTGCGCGTGGACGGGGCTTATTGCATGCCCGCGCGATTCATGCTGGTGGCGGCTTCGAACCCGTGCCCTTGCGGCTACCTGGGCGACCCGTCGGTTCCATGCCGTTGTGCCCCTTCCGATGTGCTGTCGTATCAGGCGCGACTTGGTGGTCCGCTGATTGACCGCATCGATCTGCAGATCGATGTCTGGCGAACGAGCTTCGACAAGGTTGTTCATGCCGGTTCCGATTTGTCGTCGGATGAGTTGCGCGAGGGTGTTCTTCGGGCGCGCGCATTTCGGTCGTGGCGTCTTGAAAAGTCGTCCTTTGACGAGGGGGATAGCACGAGCACGCGGGTTTCCGACCTCATTTCGCGTAACAGGGTGGATGCCGAAGGGGAGGCGTTTCTGCGGGCGGCATCGGCGGCGCATTCGCTTAGCGGTCGCAGCATCGTGCGCACGATTGGCATCGCGCGAACGATTGCCGACATCGCGGAATCGGAATCGGTCCAGCTCGACCATATCGCGGAAGCTTTTGGTCTTCGTTTGAGGGAGGCGGCAAAATGAGAAATGCTGATGGCGCGGCCCGCCCCGAGAACAAGCGTACGGAAGCGCCGGCGAAGCTTATTCGTGGCGAGCGGCATTGCATTGCCCGAGGTAAGGCGGGCTACCCGGCAGCTTTTGCGGGCATTCCCCGACCGCCCGCGCAGCTCTATGTTGTCGGGTCGCTTCAGGCGCTTTCCGAAGGCATTGCCATCATTGGCGCGCGAAAAGCGACGCCTTATGGTCGCGGATGCGCTAGGCATTTTGCGCGCATGGCGGCTGAACAGGGGGTATGTGTCATATCGGGCGGCGCGCTCGGCTGTGATAGCGAAGCGCACCGTGGCGCGCTTGAAGCCGCCGGCAGGACGGTCGTCTTTTTGGGCGGCGGATGCGATCGCGTCTACCCCGCGCGCAATCTGCCTCTCTTTCAGGAGATTGTCGATGCGGGCGGAGCCATCGTGTCGGAGCAGGATTGGGAGACGCCGCCGCTTCCCTGGATGTTTCGGGAACGCAATCGCCTGATCGCGGGGCTCGCCAAGGCGACTCTTGTGATAGAGGCGGGGCTTCCTTCGGGAACCTTCGGGACGGCGGATGATGCCTTGGCCGCCGGCAAGGATGTGCTTGCCGTGCCATCCGCCATTACGTCCGCCACATCAGCGGGCGCCAATCGTCTCATCGCGCAGGGCGCTGTCCCCATCATCGATGACGAGAGTTTCGAGAGCGCGCTGACCTTGCTGTTCGGGACGCTTCGTCGTGAAGCGCCGGCGAATCGGCTTTCTGCCGCGAGCGATAATCCATTGCTTGCCGCGCTCATGGCGGCGCCGATGCGCACGGACGAGCTGATGAACGAGGGTTTCGCCCAGTCGCCGGCCCATCTCGCGCTTTCTCTTGCGCATTTGGAGAACGCGGGTTTCATTGAGCGCTATCCCGATGGCCGCTATGGGCCTTCGCAGGCGTTCATTCAAAACGGCGCGGCATCGGGCACGCGGTAGTTGGCCGAAGGCCGCGGGCTATCTGCGTATTTGTCGCGGGCGATTCGTGTGCTGTTTGCCGTGCACGCGGGTCAAGCTTTGCATGTTTCGTGCGTCATTTGCCGCGCGTGAGCGGGCCGCAGGTCGTGCGATTTCGGGCACCGCGGATTTCGGCATTTTATGGCGCAGTTTCAATTGATTTTGGCGAAGGGGGTAGTCATGAACAGTTCGACACCGAGAAAGTCGCAAGCGGATCAGTGCCTACTTACCTCGCCACGAACGCTTGTCGCCTGCCTGCGAGCAGGTGGGGAATGCGGGTCTTCGAGGCCGCGCCTCCTTACCTTGCCGCGCGTGGTCTGCGCGGGCGTTTGCCTGCTTTTCACAATCCTGCTTTGCAATCTTGCGGGTGTGTCTGGTGTGGCATGGGCCTCCGATCTTTCGCAATGCACGGTCGAGGTGGAAGATGCGACGTATACCGGGTCGCCCATCAGGCCCAAACTTAGCGTGACATGCGATGGCGAAAAGCTCACGCATGGCAGCGACTACCTTTTGGTCTGGCGCCATAACGTCAATGCGGGAGTTGCATGGGTTACGGTGAAGGGCACGGGGGAATATTCGGGCCGTAAAACGGCTTTCTTCACCATCGCCCGCGCGAAAACGGCGGACGTCAAGGTGCAGGGTCTGGAAAAAAGCTACGAGCTAAGCGGGAAGGCAATCACGCCGAGCATCGAGGTGCTCTTCAACGGACGCCAAATGAAAGAGGGGCTCGATTACTCCCTCTCGTACGAAAACAATATGGGAGTGGGAACCGCGCGCATCCGGATACGCGGCATGCGCAACCTCGTGGGCGATAAGACGGTGGAGTTCGCCATCGTGTCTCCGAAGGAGGATTCCGGTGAAAGCGCGGCGGCAAAAGTGGATATCGCGAAGTGCGAGATTTCGGGACTTGGTGCGCAGGCCTATACCGGCAAGGCGATAACTCCCACGCCAAAAGTGAGCTATCAGGGAAAAGACCTGGTGAAAGACAGCGATTTCACCCTGTCGTATAAGAACAATAAGAATTTGGGAACGGCTTCCATCACGATCCGAGGCAAAGGGAATTTCACCGGCGAGAAGACGGTCACATTCAAGATAGCGGGCAATGCGGGTGCACGCATCGCCGCTGCGGCGGTGGCTCTTGCGGGCGGGTGGAGCTCGGATAATCGGGCGCCGGGACCAACTGGCAATGGCAAGAAGGGCGGATGGTCGGACGCGCAAACCGCGCCGCCGAACACGAAGACCTGGCGGAAGCAGAAATGGGACTGGACGCTTTACAAAAAGGTGTACGCGAAGGTGAACAAGATTCGCCCAGGTCATCGCATTCATCATGCGTGCTGCGATTGCTTGCCGGTGCTTGCCGTACTGTGGGCGGGCGTTGACGACAACTATCTTGGCAACAAGTGGCCCACGGTTGCACGAGAGCGGGACTATCTCGCCAAGAGCGGGAAATGGACGCGCGTGGGCGGATCCGATGGCTATTGGCATACGAACGGAGGCAAAGGCTATGGCACGGGTGGCGTGAAGTCACTTCAGCCGGGAGACATCCTCATTACGCTGCCAAACAAGCACAAGCACGTGATGATCTATGTGGGTCATGAAGCCGCGGCGAAGCGCTGGGGGAACAGCACGAAGGTCGAGCTGGTGGATGAAGGCTACGGATGCCGCTGGTCGAATGGCAAGCCGATGAGCTCACGCGGGAAGTGCACCTGGCGGGTCTACCGCTTCACGGGAAGTTTTAATCCCTCCGGTTCGAAGTATGCGGGCATATACGAGAGCGAGCTGACGAAGTATCTCGTTTTGTAGGCCATCCGGTGGGCCGAGCTCGTGCGTCTGCCTGCGAAAGTGAGAGGACGTCGCCATTGCTAAGGGGAATCGCCGCTGTTCGGGCGTGGCCGCCTGCGTATTTGCTGTCGCGCGCGACGGGTGATGGGCGTCCGCCGCATTCCGGAAGAAGTGCGTTCGGTGGCGAAAGCGCTCGTGCGCATCTATCAGGGAAAGCGGCTGTGCTACCCTTTGGCGCATGGAATACACAGTGAACATCATAGGCGGCGGCCTCGCTGGATCGGAAGCGGCATTGCAGCTTGCCAGCAGGGGCGTGCAGGCCAATCTTCTCGAAATGCGTCCAGCGGTGCAGACGCCGGTGCATACGGGCGGCTCTCTTGCCGAGCTCGTCTGTTCCAACTCGCTCAAGACGCTCAAGCCGGACAAGGCGGCGGGCATGCTCAAATGGGAGCTTGCGATGCTCGATTCCCGCCTGTTCGCCTGCGCGTGCGAGGCGCGGGTGCCGGCAGGCGGCGCGCTCGCGGTTGACCGGCATGCGTTTAGCGCGGCGGTTGAGCGGCTTATCGCGGAAAGCCCCTTCATCACGCGTTGCGTGGGCGAGGCGGTTTCCTTTGACGGTCTCGACATCGTATATCGCGATGAGCAGGGGGAATTGCGTCATCTGCCGCAAGCCGATGCGGTGATCATCGCGACCGGCCCCCTAACTTCCGGGGACTTTGCGGCGGAGATCGGCCGGATTACCGGCGCGGAGCATCTTGCGTTCTATGACGCCGCGGCGCCCATTGTCATGGCAGACTCGCTTGATAATTCGATTCTCTTCCGGCAAAGCCGCTATGGCGACGCGTCGGGGGAGGAAGGCGACTATCTGAATGCGCCGCTCGACAAGGAGGAGTACGCGCGCTTCATCGAGGCCTTGCTCGATGCCGACCGGGTGATTTCCCGCGACTTCGAACAGCGGGACCTTTTCTCCGCATGCCAGCCAATCGAGGAGGTCGCCCGCAGCGGTTTTGACGCGCCCCGACATGGCATGATGAAGCCCGTGGGTCTGACCGATCCGCGTACGGGCCGCCGTCCGTGGGCGGCGGTTCAGCTGCGCGCGGAAGACGCCCATGGAAGCTGCTACAACCTGGTGGGCTTCCAGACGAATCTTACCTTCCCCGAACAGCGCCGCGTGTTTCGTCTGATACCCGGCCTGGAGCAGGCGGAATTCGCCCGCTACGGAGTCATGCACCGCAACACCTTCGTCGACGCGCCCCAGCTGCTCGATGCCGATTTCCATTTGCGCGCATCGTCGTGCCCGCTTTACTTTGCAGGACAGGTGGCCGGCACGGAAGGCTATACCGAGGCCATCATGTCGGGGCTCTACGTTGCCCTGCAGGTTTATGGCACGCTGACCGGGAAGAAGATGGAAGCGATGCCCACGTCGACGGCGTTTGGCTCGCTTGTCCAATACGCGACGAGTCCGCAAACACGCGACTATCAGCCCATGCATGTGAATCTGGGCGTGCTGCCTCCTCTCGAAAACGCGCCGCGTAACAAATCGGCACGCTATCGGGCCTTTTTCCAGCGCGAACGAGAAGACATGCGCGCCTACGTTGCACGCTTGCGCGATGCCGGCCTGCTTTCGGCGGACTCCAACACGGCTTTGGCGGCGTGGCAGGATGCCCTGGGAGAAGCGGGCTTTGCGGAAACCCCGGGCGAATAAACGTGGACGCCGCTGAGGACATGGCTTTGAACGAGGGTCGCAACCGCGGGAATGCCGCGTCTCCGCGTGACGGCGAAGGCGAGCTTTCCGCTGCGGCCGATGCCGCGCGTCTGGCTGAAGATGCCCCCGCTCTTGAAGGCAAGACTGCGCTCTCGCCTGAAGACGCGCTTGAGCGCTATGTCACCGCGCTTGCTGTCGAGAGGAACACCTCCCGGCATACCGTTCGCTCCTATCGCACCGATGTGCAGGCCTATCTCGATTGGTGCGAACGCAACCAGGTCGACGCCTTGCATCCGGATCGCCGCATTCTGCGTGCGTACCTGGGAAACCTGAGCGCGGCGGGCTATGCCCATACGACCATTAACCGCCACCTCAGCGCGGTGAAAGGCTTTTTCGGCTGGCTTCTTACAGCGGGTCTTATCGAGGACGACCCGACCACGACGCTTTCTGGCCTGAAGAAGGAAAAGCGTTTGCCGCGAAAGATTCCCGCGAGTGAGCTCGCCGCCATTTTCGCGGTCCATGGCGCCAAGGATGTGACGGGCAAGCCGCGGAAGCAGACGCCGCAGGAATATCGTGATCAGGCGGTTCTTGAATTCATGTACGCTTCCGGCTGTCGTATCTCCGAGATTGCGCGGCTGTGCGTGGGCGACATCGATTTGGCGGAACGGCAGGTGCGCCTGTTCGGCAAGGGAAAGAAAGAGCGCATCGTTCCCATTCACGACATTGCCATCGAAAGCTTGCGCACGTATCTGATGCTGGGCCGGCCGGCTCTTCTGCAGCCCGATTCGCCGCGCGAGCTGTTCTTCCTGAGCAACCGGGGCAAGCGCTATTCGGAAGACCTCATCCGCCGCATGTTCGCCCGCACTCTGCTCGAGGCGGGGGTGAAAGGGGGATACACGCCGCACGACATGCGCCACACCTTCGCGAGCGACCTTCTGGAAGGCGGCGCCGATCTGCGCAGCGTGCAGGAGCTTTTGGGGCACGAAAGCCCCTCGACCACGCAGATCTACACGCATCTTTCTCCCGACTACCTGAAGAA
>CAVFFT010000052.1:0-42621 GCA_963621885.1 bacterium | reverse complement strand
GAAGTAATCTACTCTCGCGCGGGGTCCGGGTCAAGGGGGGATTGCATCCTCCACACAGTGTTCATATCTTAGTCTCTAAAGAGGGCTCTGTCTAGTAGCAATATCTTTACCTGTCGCTTTCTCATCGAGGATGCAGCCCCTCTCCCACCTGCGAAGACGGTAACTTTGGACCAACGGGCGCTTTGGAATCTTAAGAATGCTCTGCTTTGCGAGAAAAATGTTCGTGCTCGAGGTTCAATACCCATGGCGAAGAATCAGCAATCGCGAGTATTAAAAATGCGACCCTCAAACCACCATAGGTGATATGAGGGTCGCACTTAGATGACAGCCATTTCTCGGCCAGTAGGCAAAGAGATCCGCAACGCGCGTCACTGCGTGTTCAAAAGATGCATCTGAAATCAGGAAAAGATGGTGCTGGTGACAGGAATCGAACCTGCAACCTACTGTTTACAAGACAGTTGCGCTACCGTTGCGCCACACCAGCAGTGCGGTCATTATGGCACACTTTCCCGCCAGACCACGGAAAGAGCCACAAACATGCTCTCATTTTCACAACGGCTTAGGCGCGAGCGAGCCGAGAAGATCGGTACGAATGTCCTTCCTATCAGGTTAAGACGTCCCCGTTTTCATGAGTGAACCGCGTGCAGAACTTATGCCTCAAGTGGAACGAGGCACTTGGGACCAGCCTCAAAACCCGTCAAGGGGTCTGATTCTCGGTTTAACCTGACGCCATCAGCAATCAGAAAGACCGCTCGCCGCCCGATACATCGCCCAACGCGCAGTTCGCTCCTGTAGCATCCGTAATCTCTTTGTATCGCGGTTACGATTCGCGATTCCGCTCTTCTCGCTTCGCTGCCTTTGGTATAACCGAGTCATCGATTTAAGGAGTAACGATGACACTTCAGCAGCTTCGATATCTTGTCGCAATCGCCGAATATGGCTCGATCAACGCGGCAGCGACAAACCTCTTCGCGTCGCAGTCCAATCTGTCAACGGCGGTGCGCGACCTCGAGCGCGAGTTCGGCATCACGATCTTCACGCGCAGCAATCGCGGCGTGACGCCCACCAACGAGGGCACCGAGCTGCTTGGCTACGCACGCCAGGTTCTCGAACAGGCCGATATGCTCGAAAACCGCTATCACAAGGGAGCCAATTCCCAGCTGCGACTCGCCGTGTCGACCCAGCATTATTCCTTTAGTGTTGAAGCATTCATCAAAACAGCCGAGGATTGCTCAGCAAAAGCGGAGTACGACTTCATCCTTCGCGAGGCGACAACCGGCGAGATCATCGCCGATGTCGCGAATTTCCGCAGCGAGATAGGCATCATCTACACCGACGACTTCAACCGCCGCGTGCTCTCCAAGGCGCTCAATGATGCCGACCTCGAGTTCCATCCGCTGTTCGCGGCCGACGCTCATGTGTTCGTTGGCGAAGGTCATCCGCTCGCCACCAAGAGCGTCATCAATACGAAAGACCTGGAAGAGTACCCGCGCTACTCATTTGAGCAGGGCACGGAAAACTCCTTCTATTACGCCGAAGAGCCGCTTTCGTATCTCCCGCATAAGCGCGTCATTCGCATTTCCGACCGCGGTACGCTCACCAATCTGCTGACAAGCTTCAACGGCTACACGCTCTCAACAGGCGTGCTGTCTCCTGAAATGCTCAGTGGCATCGTGTCGATTCCCCTTGATTCCGATGTCGAAATGCACGTGGGGTACATCATGCATCGGGAGCGCAAGCCAAGCGAACTGCTTCTTGCCTACATCGACAACCTGCATGCCATCATCAAGTCGAATCCGACCGTTAAAAGCTATCTGGCCGAATAACGCCCTCGCCATTCCACGCGGGAATGAAAGATTCGCGCGCCGCGTTGCCCTCCTGCCAGAAGTAGTCCTCCAGGCCGATGCTGTCTGCGAAGTCGAGGAGCGCCTCATATTCGCCGGGTTCAACCGTGCGATTAAGCTCGGGAAAGCGAAGGGATTGTGCCGGCGGCGTGTACTGGCTCATGAAGCTGTAGAGCACGCGGTCGCCATAGCGTTTCCAAAGCTCCGCGACCACGCGTTTCGACTCCTCAAGACGTCCTGGGAACAGCAGATGGCGAATGATAATGCCGCGCGTCATGACAATCGGCATGTCTTCGGTATCCTCGATAGCGTCGAAACCCGCGGATCCGGCTGCGCCATCCTCAGCTGTCTTTCCGGAATCAGCCCCTTCAGACGCACCTGCGCCATCTTCGACATCCTGATGCGCGGCGACGTCGGTAGCGCCAGGCGAGCCCTCCCCACCAAGCGGCGTGAAACGAGCAAATTGCGGCTCCCCCACCTGTTCAAGCATCTCATCGATCGCACGCAGAGCAATATCGTGGTAATCGGCCGCATGGGAATAGAGTCGGGCCGCGTCGGACTGCTCGCGTGAGTCGTACTTGAAATCCGCCAAGTAGATGTCGACCGTACCGGCAAGCGCTCGTATCGACTCGACCGTCTCATAGGAGGACGTGTTGTACACAATCGGAACGACGAGTCCCCGCGTGCGCGCCTCACGGACCGCCGCGACAACCCAGGGCAAATAATGCGAAGCCGTCACGAGGTTGATGTTCGCGGCCCTCTTCTCGTTTTGCAGCTCGAGAAAAATCTGCACGAGACGTTCAAGCGGAATATCGACGCCTTCGAAATCAAGCGAAATGGGAGCGTTTTGGCAATAGCAGCATTGGAGCGGACAACCCGAGAAGAAAACGGTTCCGCTACCTGCGCCAACGCTAATGACCGGCTCTTCCCACACATGAAGAGCCGCCCGCGCCACACGCAAGCCATCCGCCGCGCCACACACTCCCCGCTCGCCTGCCGCGCGATTCACGCGGCATTGGCGCGGACACAAGGTGCAGCTAGTTGGCGGAAAAGCCACCGAATCCGCCGGCATAGCCGCCCTCATCTTCCGGATCGTAGTCGTAATCCACTTCTTCATAATCGAAGAGGGTCGATTCGTCATGAGCATGCTCATGGACATCGTCGTCATGCTCGTGGCCATACACATCCTCGGCGCGTGACCAGTCGATACCATGCTTTTCGGCATCTTCCTGCGACGCATACACAAGGCTGAGCGCGGCAACGGGAAGATCGCTACCACCGACGACCAGGAAGAGCTCAAGCAAACGCTCGCAGGCCTCGGTCTGCGGCAAAGCCAAATCCGTCTCCTCGGCGCCCTCAAGGACCGCCGTCAATTCCGCCATGATAATGGCGCAGCTATAGCTGCCATGGAAATGCTCGTCGGTAATCGCCTGATAGAGCGCGCGCGATTCCGGCGCGACAATACCCGCCTCAATCGCGACCGATATCGCATCGGCCGCCCGTTCGTTCTGGGATTTCGCGAGCGCGTAAGCCTCGACGAGAGAGACGATGCTTCCCGCCTGTTGCACCGTCACCATGCTTTTTGCAAGCTGGCCCAGGCCCGCAACGCCCATATAGCGGATGTCGTCGGAAAGCGCCCGCAAGAGTGGAAGCGCCGTTTGATAGGCATCGTCATCGCCGCCAACAAGCAGCATGACGTTGGATGAGTCGCCAAACGCATCGTGCGCGCATACGTCCTTGATGACCAGCGGCGCATCAAGCGACTGCATCTCGTTCACCCGCGCCATCGCGTAGAGCTCCTTCGCGAGCGTGGTGGTCGAGGGACTCAAGTCGATGAAGCAGCACCCTTCAGGCGCCATTTCAACAAGACCGCCTGAGCCAAGGTAGATGTCTTCCGCCTGCGACTGTGCAAGGCAATACGTGAAGATGTAATCGGCTGCCGCCACATTCGATGCCAGGGGAAAACCCGCGGCTGCAAGCTTCCGCGCCACGATATCGCCTATGACCTTGTCACCGGCAAAGGCAAAAGATTTGCTCATTTCATCACTCTCCTGCAACCGCGTCCAAGCGCGGCACTTGAATCGCTATCGGCTATCGGGGCCCCAGAAGCACAGAGCCAGCATGCCCGGACCCACATGGCTGCCAATGACGGGACCGATGCTGAAATGCATGATCTGAAGGTCGGATGCCGTCTTGTTCAGCATCTCCTCGAGGCGCTTCGCGTCTTCAGGACAATCGGCATCGCCAATCATCACGAGCCTGCCATCGCGGTCATGGTCGGGAATGAGCTTCGTGAAAAGCCCGACCATCTGCTTGATCGCCTTCTTCTTGCCGCGCGCAAGGCCACACGAATGGAGCGTTCCTTCGTTGACATCGATGTCGAGAAGCGGCTTCACATCGAGCTTCGTCGCAATCGCCGCAAGCGCGGGAGGAATGCGTCCGCCCCGCTTGAGCGCTTCGAGGTCGTCGACAACAAACATCTCGTTCACATACGGCGTCGCCTCTTGCGCCCACTTGAGCATCTCTTCGGCATCAAGACCCTTATCCCACTGCTTCAAGGCCTCGTAAACGAAAAGAGCTTCAGCCGTGGAGGCGAGCTTCGTATCGAAGATGTAGACGGGCTGGTATTCGCCCAGCTCTTCGCAAAGGCTCTGGTAGACGATGCGAGCGGTATCAAGCGTGCCGGTCAGCGCGCCCGAGAAGCTCAGGAACACCGTCGGGCGGTCGGATGTCATCGCGCGACGGAAGGTCTCATTGAGCAGCGTGATGGGCAGCTGCGAAGTCTGAGGCTTCGCGCCCTCGCGCATCGCCTCGTAGAAATCGTGCGGCGTCTGGGTTTCAAACATGTCATCGACATGGGTCTCACCATCAAGCGTGTAGACATAGTTCAAAAGGAAAATGCCCTCGCGACGCAGGCTTGCTGGCGGCAGTTCGCAGCAAGAATCGATAATCAGATTGCACTTTGTAGCCATATGACTCCTTCATAAGATGCCACCTGCCTGTGGCATATTCCCGCTCGCGGTCGGCCTGGCATCTCGCTCATGCGCGCAGCCGAACCTCCGCCTTTCGGGCCTTCTTAAGGTTATTCGCTAATCGTAATGACGATAGGATTTCACCATGTTCTCGCGGCGCTTGAACAGACCCGCTTCCAATCCCACCGGATAGCTATGCGGGTTCAAGATGCGCTTTTGCGATTCGTCGAGCTCGGCAAGAGCAGCAGCCGCTCGCTTTTGGGCAGCCATGGTATCACGGTATTCGTCGGCAAGCACCACTTCACCTTTGCGCGCAAGCGGATGAAGGATATCCTCCCAGCGCTTGCCAGACAGACGCTTGCGTCGCATCGCGTCTGACGGATCAATGATGACCTCTTCCTCGTTGACCGGCGCATTCACGTCGTAGACCATGTCGCCTGCCACGAGACCGCTCTCGTGATAGTAGCGGCGAATGCCCGGAACGCCCGGCGTCGTGAGCTTGGATGCCTGCTCAGAAATCTTCAGGCAGTCGGTCCAGATGTCGGTGCCGGCCGGCTTTACCGCCGAAAGCTTGTAAACGCAGCCCAAAGTCGGCTGGTCATAGGCGGAAGCGAGTTTGGTGCCCACACCCCAGCTCGCAACCTTCGCCCCTTGCGAGCGAATCGAGCGGATGGTGTGCTCATCGAGGTCGTTCGACAGCACGATGCCCGTTTCGGTCAGACCCGCCGCATCAAGCTTCGCGCGCGCCTCTTTCGCCAGCCACGCGAGGTCGCCCGAATCGATGCGGATGCCAAGCAGCTTCTCGCCCCGCTCCTTCATCTCGAGACCAACCGTGATGGCGTTATCGATGCCCTGCTCGATGTCGTAAGTGTCCACGAGAAGCACGCAGTTGTTCGGCATCGCCTTCGCATAGGCGCGGAAAGCCTCGAGCTCGCTCGGGAAGGACATGACCCACGAATGCGCATGCGTGCCCGAAACGGGAATGCCAAACATCTGGCCTGCGAGAACGTTGCTGGTCGATGCGCAACCACCCACGACCGCAGCGCGGCTCGCGTAAATGCCGCCAGCGGGACCCTGCGCGCGCCTCAGGCCGAACTCGGCAACCGGCGTGCCCGCCGCCTCGCAGATGCGCGCTGCCTTCGTCGCGATAAGCGACTGGAAGCCCACATGCGCGAGAATCGGGGTCTCGAGAATCTGGCATTGCAGAATCGGCCCGCACACACGCACAATCGGCTCATACGGGAAGACCGTCGTTCCCTCGTAAACCGCGTCGACATCGACGGTGAGCTTCATCTCGCGCAGGTATTCGAGAAACTCGCGCTTGAAGAGCGCGCCACCCGTCGGCGCGGGAATGGATGCAAGGTAGGCGATGTCTTCATCGGTGAACGAGAAGTCATCAATAAGCTCCGCCAGCTGGTCGAAACCGCAGGCAACCACATAGCCGCCCTCGAAAGGGTTCTTGCGGAAATGCAGATAGAAGCAGGCCTCCTCATCAAGCTTTCCGCATTCCCAGTAGCCCTGGGCCATCGTCAGCTGATAGAGGTCGGTCAGAAGTTCTTCCCTATTGCCCATCGTTCGTCGGGCCTCCCATCTTATGGCTCCGCCGCCGCGTGCGACGATGCCCATTAGCTTCACTCGAAGCGGAATGCGTCGATTGCGTTCCCTTCGGCAAAGCGCCTCCCTTATGGCTTGGCGCGGCATTGGAAGCGCCCTGCGGAGCGCTCTTGGCCGCAGACGACTGGCTCGTCGTTTGGCTTGAAGCCTGACCCGCTGCCTGACCCGGCGTCACGCGACGGCGCCGGCGACGGCGATGTCCATTCGCCGCTTCATTAGCATTGGCGTTGGCATTGGCGCTCGCAGGCTGCTTTGACACGACTTGCTTTTGCGCCTTCGCGCGCTGCTCCTGCACCTTGTTGTCGCCAGCGCCTCTCTCACGCGGAGCGCCATTCGACACATGACGCGAACCGCGGCTGCGCCTCCTGCGCGAGGACGTCGCGCTTCCCGCATCCTTGTCCTGCGCGCCCTTTTCCTTCTTACGCACGGGATTGTGGTGAACCACGCCCTTTTCCGCGAGTTTGTCATCACGCGTGAAACGCGCCGTCTCATCCATCGTGGGGGCGTACTTCATCGAGATGTCGCCACCCTGCGCGTAGGTGTAATACGCCTCGCCAATCGTATTCGGGCGCTTGCTTTCGGCGTCTTCCGGAACCGGGTCGAAAGCACTCAGCGGAATACGAACCCTCTTGTTCTTGTCGATGCGAAGGATGACCTCTTCGCGCGGCATATCGAGCCCGCCGACCTTGAAATCGCCCTCCGGCGTATGGATGGTCGCATTGGGCTTCGGCGCACGCGCCTTGAAGTCCTTGTAGATGTCGTATTCGTAGCGCAGGCAGCACATCAGGCGGCCGCAGACGCCGGAAATCTGAACAGGATTGAGCGAGAGGTCCTGGGCCTTCGCCATCCTGATGGAAACCGGGCAGAATTCGCCACCCAGACGCCGGCAGCACAGCTCCTGTCCGCAATGGCCGTAGCCACCCACAATACGGGCCTCGTCGCGCACGCCGATCTGACGCATGTCCACCCGCACATGCAGCCTGCTCCCCAGGCGGCGGACAAGCGAGCGGAAATCGGAACGCTCTTCCGAGTCGAAAAGGAAGATCGCCTTCGAGCCGTCAAAGAGGTACTCGACCATGATGGGATGCATCTCTTTGTTCGTCTCGGCGGCAAGCTCACGGAAAATAGGCAAGGCCTCACGCGAAAGGCGACGCATTTCGTCACGCTGGGCGAAATCGTCCTCATCGGCGATGCGAAGCACCGGTGCGAGGGGGCTCTTCAGCTCCTCGACCTGCTCGTCTTCCACTTCGATAATGTCGGAAGCGGCCTCACCAAACTCCTCGCCACGAGCCGTTCGAACAACGACCGGGTCATCCTTTTTGATATCCAAATCGCCTGGGTCGAACCAGAGCGTCTTCGGATCATATTCAAGCCGTATGGGCGCTATGCGTTTCATACAACGCCTTTCTGATATCAAATAGCAGCACATCGATGCATGTCTCAAGCGAAACATTATAGGACATTGACGCGTCAGCCTGATCAATGCACCGCAAGGCTGCAGAAATGCCCGCGATATCGACGCGAGCCGCTGTCGCCTCTATCTGCGCCATAACGTCCACATTCACTGCCAATTCCGGCGTACCCTCGTGCACCATGAGGATATCGCGCACCCAGGAGCGAATGATGCTTGTCAGCTGATAGAGGTATTCGAAGGTCTTCATCGTGATGACGCTCTTGTTGCGCGCCTCGAGACGCCGCAAGGCGGAAGCGGCGAGGAAATCGGCGTTCTCCTCGAGCTCGCGCTGCTGCTGGGTACGCACCGCATCAAGCGGCGCTTTCGCACCCACGACCAGCTCGGATGCCATCGTGATGACATCGAGGTCATCAGCCGACTCAAGCGACTCGAGCACCTCAAGCACCCGTTTGCGATATGCGAGACGCTCGGCGCTGCGAACGAATTCCGTCGCCTTTGAAACCGAACCGCCGCAGGCCTGAATCGCCACCCGCGCGCGCTCGGAGGTCACGCCGGTATTCTGCACGAGGATGCCCACGGCCTCGGCTGCCGGTATCTGACGGAAAGGAATGACCTGGCAGCGGGACACGATTGTTGGAAGAACCGCCTCGCGCGTGCGACCGAGAAGGATCATCACGACGCCGTCGCGCGGCTCTTCGAGCGTCTTGAGAAACGCGTTTGCCGCATGCACGCCCAGAAGGTCGGCACGATCGATGATGTAGACCTTGCGTTTCGCCCGCACCGGAGCAAGCTCGCAATCGGCAACGATGTCGCGAATCTGTTCGACCAGATAGCCGCTTGCGCCAGCCGGGGCGACGTAGCGCACGTCAGGATGACGACGGCGCTTGACACGCTGACAATCGTCGCATGCGCCACACCCATCCTTCTCGCAAACGACCGCCTGGGCTAAGGCGTAGGCTGCCTGCGTCTTGTTGGAACCCGCCGGGCCAGTGAAAAGATACGCATGCGATATCCGGTGCGTCGCAACCACACTGCGCAGGAATGTGCGCACTTTCGGCTGCCCGTACACCTTATCGAATGCATCAGGCATCTTCATCGCCCGTCTGCGGCGTCGCTTCGCTCGAGTACTCACACTGACCGTTCATGGCAGAAGCGCCGGCGGCGGCAGAAGCAGCAGCCTTAGCGGCGGCTTCGCGAACGTCATCGACAACCGCCTTGTCGGCAGTGTTCACATTATGAATGGTCTCGAAGAAGCCCGCGCCAAAGACCTCGTCCAGATCGCCCCATTCGAAGATGTCGGCCACCTCGGCGAACACGGCGCGTGCCGTCACGGCCTTGTCCATATTCGAGGGAACCACGCGAATGCGCTCCGGATTCGCCTCGGCAATCTCGCGGAAACCGCGCAGAACGTTCGCATGGAAAAGCGGACCCGCCTGCTCGAGGCGGTCAGCCTCGCCATGTTTCGTCGCGCGGCGCAAGCCCTCAACCACCGCGTCGCTTTCATCGCCCGCCGCGGCTCCGCCCGCGGCAAGCATGATGGTGCGGCAGGGATGAATGCCCTGGCATGCGAAATTGTTCGCCGCCTTCACAAAGCGCTGCGGAAGACCGCGGCCATAGGACTGATAGGCGACCGTCGAGTCGTAGAAGCGGTCGCAAAGGACGACCTTGTCCTGCTTCAGCGCCGGAATGATGCGCTCCCGCACGAGCTGGGCGCGAGCCGCCTCGTAGATGAGCAGCTCGGTCTCGTCAGCAATCTCGGGGTTGTTCTCATCGAGCACGATAGCGCGCAAGGATTCGCCCACATTGGTGCCGCCCGGCTCGCGCAGGCAGATCACGTCACACCCAAGCTTGCGCAAAGCGCGCGCGAGGAAGTTCAGATGCGTCGTCTTGCCAACGCCATCGCCGCCTTCGAACGTGATGAATATTCCCGGACCCTCGCCCATGCCATTGCCTATCGCCATTGCTCTTACTCTCTTCCGCGAAGGGCGTCGTCATCCAACGCCTCTCGATCCTCATACACATCCGCGCCCGTCGTGTCGATGCCGACGAACACGGGAAAGTCCACAACCTCAATGCGCCTCAGCGCCTCGGTGCCCAAATCATCATACGCCACCGTCTCGGTGCTTTTCACGCACTGCGCAAGATAAGCAGCTGCGCCGCCAACCGCGATGAAATACACCGCGTCATTACGCACGCATGCCTCTTTCACGGCGGCGCTGCGTTTTCCCTTGCCGATGGTGGCCGCGATGCCGCGATCGTAAAGCGCGGGCGCAGCGAAATCCATGCGTCCCGCCGTCGTGGGGCCAATCGCGCCAAAAGGACGTCCCGCCGAAGGAGGCGTCGGTCCGGCATAGAAGATGGCCTGCCCGGCAAGCCCATAGGGAAGCCCCTCTTCGCCCGCCGCATCAAGCTCGGACAAAAGGCGCATATGGCCCGCATCGCGCAGCGTGTACATCGGGCCACTCAAAAGGCAGGAATCCCCCGCATGAAGACCCTTGAGCGCCTCACGATCGAGAGGCAGATCAAGTTTTATGGCAACGCTCATTTTCAGTCTATCCTTCTCAGCATTCCGGGCCTGTAGACGGCCGGCACATCTTACAGTTCGATTGTCGCGCGGCGCATCGCCGAGCAACCCATGTTGATGGCAAGCGGAAGCGCGGCGATATGGCACGGCGCCGTTTCGACACGCACACCAAGCGCGGTGGTGGCGCCACCAAGCGCGCCCGCACCAACGCCGAGCGCATTCACGCGGGAAAGCAACTCACGCTCAAGCTCGGCCGCATCCGCATTGGGATTCGGCACATCGAGCGGGCGCATGAGCGCATGCTTCGCGAGACCCGCCACCTTGTCGAAGGTCGCGCCGATGCCGATGCCGATAATAAGCGGAGGGCACGCGTTCGCCGCCTTCTCGCGCACGCAGTCGAGTACCGCATTCACGATACCCTCGCGCCCCTGACCAGGCGTGAGCATGACCACACGGCTCGCGTTGTCGGAGCCGCCACCCTTGAGCATCACCTGAAGACGCGCGCCTGGCGCATCAACCGTCCGCAACTCGGTAAAAGCGGGCGTGTTGTCACCGGTATTCGTGCGGTCGAAGAGCGCGTTGCGCACAATCGACTTGCGCAGATTGTGCTTGATATAGCCTTCGGCAACCGCCGCGTTCACATCGGCGAAGACATCGCCCGACACCAGAACATCGGGACCCACCTCCAGGCAAACCCAAATGCTTCCCGTGTCCTGGCAGATGGGAACCCGATCGCGCGCGGCGATGCGGGCGTTTTCGCAAAGAATTCTCAGGACCTCGGATGCGCGGGGAGACGTCTCCGTCTCGGCAGCGCGTACAAGCGCCTCTTCAATGTCGCGCGGCAACACGAAGGCCAATTCGGGAATGGCTTCGGCGACCGCCTGGGCGACCATCTCTTTAGTAATCGTTTTCACTACAAGCACCTCTGAATTCACACGTGCGGGAAGCTACGCCTTCTTTGTGGTCTTTGTGGTCTTCTTCGCGCGTGACTGCCGCGTCTTCCCCGTCGACTTTCCCGCCGCCTTGCTGTTCGCTGCGCGCTCTTTCTTCTTGGCTTCCTTCTCGGCCGCCTTGCGCTCCTTGCCCGGGCAACTGAAATTCGGGCAGAGCTTCCACGGCCCGCGCTGCGTCACGACGACAACAAGCGGGGCGCCGCAATCGGGGCACGATTCCTCAGTCGGCTCGAGCTTGCCATATTGCGGAAGCGGATAGCTCGTCTCGCATTCCTCATAGTTCTCGCAGCGAATGAAGCGCTTGAGAGAGCGGGGGTTCTTGTGGGCGATAAGCCGTCCCTCGCGACCCGCCGCCGCACAAACCGGGCACGATCCCACGTCGACATCGGGCTCCTGGTTCGTCGGGCAATTCGGGTCGATGCACATCACGCGCGGCTTCTGCCGGAAAGCCGTCACCTTCACCTGGGCCATGCCGCAGGTCGGACACAGCGTCTCCTGGCTTTCAACGCGTCCCGAAGGAAGCGGATAGGTGACATCGCATTCAGGCCAGCCGGCGCAGCCGATGAACATCGAACGGGTCTTCTGGCTCGCGCGCAATTGGAGATCCTTGCCGCACTTCGGGCATTTGCCCACATAGGCATCAGCCGCGACCGCCGACGCAAGCGCCTCACTCACCTCTTCGGAATGGGGCATGAGCTCGGCCAGCTGCTCGGCAAGCAGGGCGCGGCTCACGTTCACGACCTCTTCCTTGGGCTTGTCGCCCGAAGCGATGGCGTTCATCTTCTCTTCGAGGTCGGCCGTCATGTCGGGACTCGTGACATGGGGCGCAAATGAACCCAGGGCATCGCAGACCGCCATGCCCAGAGCGCTCGGCTCAATCGGGTTGCCCTGCACGTATTTCACCTGATAGAGACGCTCGATGATATTGTGGCGCGTCGACTTCGTGCCGAGACCCGCCTTCTCCATCTCCTGAATGAGGCGACCCTGCGAATAACGTGCCGGCGGCTCGGTCTGCTTCGCCTCCATCCGGGCGCCCGCAAAGGCGACCTCTTCACCCTGCGAAAGAGCCGGCAGCTCCTCGTCCTTCTTGCTGCCGTACGGGTATATCGCGCGGAAGCCGGGCGTCTGCAAGACATCGCCGGTCGCGACGAAAGGCTCGCCTCCGACCTCGATGGTAACGCGGGTTCCCTCGATGATAGCCGCTTCGGAAAGCGTCGCGAGAAAACGGCGCGCGACGAGGTTGTACAACTTGAATTCCGCCGGCGGGAGCGTATCGGGCGTCGCGATGCCAGTCGGATAGATGGGCGGATGGTCGGTCTCTTCCTTCTTGCCACGCGTCGGCTTGAGCTCGCCCTTCTTCAGGAGCTTCTCGCAATAGGGGCGATAGGCCGGATTGCCGGAAAGCGTACGCACGACCTCTGCAAGATCGAGCGAAGCCGGATAGACCGTGTTGTCGACACGCGGATAGGAAATGTAGCCGTCCATGTACAGGCTCTCGGCCAAACGCATCGCACGGCCGGGCGTAATGCCTTCAGCAGAAGCCGCGGTCATCAGCGAGGTGGTATTGAACGGTGCCGGAGGTGCAACGCGACGGGATTTCTTCTCGATGTCGACGACAACGCCGCTCGTGTGTCCTTCGACATGGTCGAGCACCGCCTGAGCGGCTGCTTCCGTCTTGAAACGACGCGTCTGATGCACGATATCCAGATCGAAATCGGCGGTATTGAACTGCCCGTGAACAACCCAGTAGTCTTCGGGCACAAACGCAAGACGCTCGCGTTCCTTGGCGACGACCAGCGCGAGGGTCGGCGTCTGCACACGGCCCGCCGAGCGCACGTTGCCGTAGCCGCCAAACTTTACAAGCGTGAGATAGCGGGTCAGCGCGGCACCCCAGATGAGGTCGATGTCCTGACGCGATTCGCCTGCCATCGCGAGATTGAAATCAAGCTCGACGAGATGCGAGAAGGCGTGGGAGATCTCCTCCTTGGTCACCGCCGAATAACGGGCGCGGTACGCGGGAATATCGGGGTTCGCCTGACGGATCATCGACAGCGCGTCCATACCGATAAGCTCGCCTTCGCGGTCGAAGTCGGTCGCGATCACAACGCTGTCCGCCTTCTTCGCAAGGTTCTTCAGCGAGCGAATGATGTCCTTTTCCTTGGGAAGCTTTTCGATGGGAGCGTAAACCAGATACGGCAGAGCCTCCATCTTCCAGCTCTTCAAATCGATGCCGTCAGCAAGGAAAGGCTTGCGCTTGGCTTTGTACGGCGGTTTTGCCAGCGTCTGGGGAAGATGCGCCTCGAGCGCGTTTCCTTCGGAATCTATACCCCGCCAGCCGCGGCCCTTCCGGTATTCGAGTCGGGTGGCGAAATCGGGTTCAAGGATATGGCCGCGCAGGCCGATGATGGTCGTCTCTTCCCCGTCCATTTCGCAGCGGTACACCGGGGTCGAATACACCTTGTCGCTCTTGGCCTTGCCTGAGCCGAGTATCTTCGCAATATTCTGCGCGACGTTGTTCTTCTCGGTCACGATAAGTTTCACACGAAGCCCCTTCCTTTATTAACGTGTGTGGGCATGTGCAGGAATATTACCAAAAGCAGCCAGTAAGGCGCGACATATCTTGAATTCTGTTATCAGCTTAAAGAATCAGCCGCGTGCGCTTCCCGCTCTTCGCGTTCGAGAACGCACTTCATCGCGGCTATCGCGCATTCAAGCTGGGAGTCGTCGGGCTCGTGCGTCGTCAGGCGCTGCATCTGCAAGCCCGGCCACAGCACAACCTTCACGACGGGGTTCTCTGGATGCGTGCCTGCCCATTTCACGGTCACCTCGTACGAAAAGCCCGCAATGACCGGCATGAGGATCACACGCACGATCATGACCAGAATGAGCTTGGGAATGCTGTCGTGGACGCCCCAGAGGTCGATGAGCGCGTTGATGGGCGTGACCGCGTAAACGAAGATCGCGATGATCATCACCATGATAAGGAAGGCCGTCCCGCAGCGCACATGCAGGCGCGGGAAACTTCGCGCATTCTCGGGCGTGAGCGGCAGGCCGTGCTCATAGCAATGGATGGTCTTGTGCTCGGCGCCGTGGTATTCAAACATGCGCGAAATGTCCTCCATCCGACCGATAAGCCAGATGTAGAAGATGAAAATGGCAATGCGCAGCAGGCCGTCGACGACATTCCAGAGGAGCGTCTTGTCGTCGTACTCTCCCACGAGAAGATTCGTGATCACCGCGGGAGCCATAATGAAGAGGAAGACGCCGAGAAGCAGGCCAAGCACCATCGACGCAGCCATTGCGCCGCCACCGAATTCGAAGCCCTCTTCGCCCGTCTCTTCGTTAGGCTCTTCATTGAACGCATGTTCCGCCGCGATGGAAAGCGCCTTGAAACCGAGAACGAGCGACTCCACAAACGCGGTACAGCCACGCACGACCGGCCAATAGAGCCAGCTGTTGCGCTTCTTGCCGCTTGCGAGGTCATGCTCTTCGAGATAGATTTCGCCGCTCGGCTCGCGAATTGCCGCCGCCCAGTTGTAGCGGCCGCGCATCATGACGCCCTCGATCAGCGCCTGACCACCAACGTGGGTCTTCAGCGCGCCATCCTCAGAGAAGGCGCGCGCGGTCTCCGACTTTCTTCCCATCACGCGAAGCTCATTTCCGCTCGACGCAAGGATAGGGGTTTCCGCAGCTCATTTTGCCTTCAGGGCAGGCGCCGCGCACGCAAGGCGCACCGGCATCCGCGAAAATGAAAGGAGCGGTCGGGCGCGCAAGCTCGAGCATCTGATGGGCGAGCTCGCGAATCTCCCACTGCGCGCGGTTGCAGCAGCGCAGGCTGAAGAAATGGAGAAGCTCGCGGACGTTCATCGTCACAACAATCTTGCTCTCACAGGCGTTGGGAAGCAGATAGCGGGCGTCCTCCGCGGGAATATCCAGGCTCAGCAGTTTCTGATACGCCTCTTCGGCAGCGGCGACCGCCTCGTCGAATATGGCCTGCGCTTCAGGATTCTCCTCCACCGTATGCGGCGTCACCACCGACACGCCATCCTTGAATTTCACGTAGCGCTGGCTCTGCTGGTTGAAGCTCGCGAGACGATGGCGCACGAGCTGATGCGTCAACGCGCGGGAGACCCCGTCGATCGCGAAGGTGTAGCTCGCGTGCTCAAGCGTCGAGAAATGGCCGCTCTTCATGATGGTGGAAAGCACGCTTCTCTGACGCTCCTCCGACATGGTCTCCATGAGTTCCGCCGCGCCCACCGGGGCGTAGCACAGACGCGCAGCCGTCGCGATGGCGCGCTCGGGATCCGGCGTATGGTACAGCAGCACTACATTCATAAGTCTCCTTTGGTCGTCACGCTATCGTAGCGCGTCGCGAGAGAACGGCGACATCGAATACGATAAGAACACGAGTTGCAAGGCCAAAGGAGATGCCTTTAGCGCGTAGAGATCATATGTTCAGGAAAGAAAATCGGGCCAAGAACACGAGTATCGGCCCTGAAAGCGGCGCCATCGAATTCGAGAAATACACGGGTATCGGCTCTGAAAGCGGCGCCGTCGGCGCACGCAACCGAAATGTGATCCTGAAAGAAAAGAACCCCCTAACGGGGGTAAACATGGAGCGGGTGACGGGAATCGAACCCGCGTCAAGAGCTTGGAAGGCTCTGGTTCTACCATTGAACTACACCCGCAGTGCGAGAAGGTACTATAGACCAAACCGGCGCTTCCCGCAATCTTTTTGGTCGGCGCATACGGAATGGACACGTCTTCGAAAGAAAAGAAGGGAACGCGTCCAGGACACGTTCCCTTCGAGCAATCAACACCGAGTGGAAGTTGACTTGTCGCCACTTCCCTTCCGGCTAATCAGCCAGACTACTCAGCAGCGCGGGGCTTGCGCTCAGGCTTGACGAAATCCTCCGGCGGCTCAGCGACGGCGATCTCGATGCCGAGGTCAGCAGCGGCAGCCTTCATGGACAGGCTGATGCGACGACGGTCGGGGTTGACCTCCATGACCTTCACCTTCACCGCGTCGCCGGTGTGAACAACCTGCGTCGGGGTGTCGATGTGGCGCGGCGACATCTCGGAGATGTGCACGAGGCCCTCGACGCCATTCTCAAGCTCGACGAAAGCGCCAAACGGAACGGTCTTGGTGACCTTGCCGTCGACGATGCTGCCGATCGGGTAGTTCTCGATGAGCTTAACCCACGGATCCTCGGTGGTCTGCTTGAGACCGAGGCTGATGCGCTCACGCTTGAGGTCGACATCAAGAACCTCAACCTCGACCTTGTCGCCAACCTTGACGACTTCGCTCGGATGGTTGACGTGGCTCCAGGAGAGCTCGGAGATGTGGACGAGACCGTCGATGCCGCCGAGGTCGACGAAAGCGCCGAAGTCGACGATGCTGGAGACGGTGCCCTTGAGGCGCATGCCCTTGGAGAGCTTGGAGAGGATCTCGGCGCGCTCGTTCTTGCGGCCCTCTTCCAGAATCACGCGACGGGAAAGAACAACGTTGTTGCGGTTGCGGTCCATCTCGATGACACGGGCCTCAAGCTCGGTGTTGAGGTACATGTCGAGGTTCTTCACGCGATGAAGATCAACGAGGGACGCAGGCAGGAAGCCACGCAGGCCGATGTCGAGGATGAGGCCGCCCTTGACGACTTCGATGACCTCGCCGGTGACAGGCTCGCCAGCCTTGAACTTCTCTTCGACGGAAATCCAGGCACGCTCGTACTCGGCGCGCTTCTTGGAAAGAATGAGACGGCCGTCCTTGTCCTCCTTCTGCAGGACAGAAACCTCGATCTCGTCGCCAAGAGCAACGATGTCGGAGGGATCAGCATCCTTGCGGATGGACAGCTCGCGCAGGGGCACAACGCCCTCGCTCTTAAATCCGATGTCGACCAGCACCTCGTCATGCTCGATTTTCACGACCTTGCCGGTTACGAGGTCGCCCTCGTCGAACTCCGCAAGCGTGCCGTCGATCATCGAATTCATCTGATCGGCGGAGATGTCCTCAAAATCGATGACATCGGTGTTTTTGATTTCGGTCAAAATGGACCCCTTTCAAACTCCTCAGGGACCCGTCGTCATGATTGCTTACAATTTCGTTTTGCTTCCCGGCTCGGCAATATCGCCACCGCGCCGCGACGCAAGCATGTCTCGGGGGCCTATACTTTCTGCCTGCGTTTTTACAGGCCGGATGATTGTACCACCCCTCAGAAAAAACGGGCATGGAAATATCGCCGCTTCGCACCTTTCTGACAAGAGCGCAGCGGGCGGCTCTTGCGATTCATAATCGCTGCGCAAAGGATTCCGAAAGCAGACAATAAAAAGGCCTTCCCCGCCGGTTTGGCAGGGAAGGCTTGAATGCGTCAGGCCAATGTCTTAAAGGCTAGACCGCGGCGTCTCCGCTTTCGCCGGTGCGGATGCGGATGACCTCCTCGACATTCGTCACGAAAATCTTTCCGTCTCCGACCTCACCCGTGCGGGCGGCCTCGCAGATGACATTCACCAGTCGGTCGGTGTCAGCATCATCGCAGATGATTTCGAACTTCACCTTCGGAACCATGTTCAGCAGAACCTCGGTGCCGCGGTAGTACTCTTTCCAACCGTGCTGATTTCCGCAGCCATTCACTTGGGATATCGTCATGCCATTCACGTTCGCGGAGAAGAGCGCTTCTTTGAGTGGCTCAAGCTTTTCAGGTCGCACGATTGCGGCAATCCTCTTCATGAAAGACCTCCTTCTTTCTTATAGTCGATCAAACTCATACCAGTCGTCATGCGCATGTGCTAGTCAAGTCCGACAAAGGCAGGATACGCGCTCTCGCCGTGTTCTTGGATATCGAGACCAGCGGCTTCTTCCTCAGGCGAAACCCTCAGGCCGCCGAAGATCGCCTTCACGATGAGACCGATGATAACGGTCAGAACGATGACGAACACCAGGGTAATGACGATGCCGAGAATTTGCGCACCCAGCAGGGTGGGATCGCCGGTGTAAAGGAGTCCGCCAAAGTCGGTCCAGGAAAGCTCCGGCACGCAGAAGATACCGGTAAGGATGCCGCCAACGACACCGCCAACGCCGTGCAGGCCGAAAGCGTCAAGCGCGTCGTCGTAACCCAGGCGTTTCTTGCAGAACGAAATCGCGAAGTAGCACACCGGGGAAACGATGAGGCCCATCACGAAGGCCGCCCAGGGCTCCACGAAACCAGCAGCCGGGGTAATCACGACCAGGCCGGCAACCACGCCAGAAGCGGCGCCAACAAGGGTGGGCTTCTTCACGCGAATCGCTTCAACAATCATCCAGGAAAGCATTGCCGCGCAAGGCGCGATGATGGTGTTCAGCAGGGCGAGAGCCGCAATGCCGTCCGCCGCGAATGCGGAGGCGCCATTGAAACCGAACCAGCCGAACCACAGAAGACCAGCGCCAAGGGCAACAAAGGGAATGTTGTGGGCGCGATAGTTCACCAGACCCGCTCCCTTGCGGCGACCCAAAAGGATGCACAAGGTCAGGCCAGCAACGCCACTCGAGATGTGGACAACGTCGCCTCCTGCGAAGTCAAGCGCACCAACCATGTCGCCAATGAGGCTGCCGTCGCCACCCCAAACCATGTGGGCAAGCGGCGCGTACACAACAATGCTCCAAATGGCGATGAAAGCGACAAACGCGGGGAACTTCATACGGCCAGCCAGAGAACCGGTGATGATGGCCATCGTGATCATCGCGAATGCGGCTTGGAAGCCGATGTTAACGATGCTCGGATAGGTGCTCGAACCGTCTCCCGATTGCGTCGCGAGCATCTCGCTCGTCGTTCCCAGCAGACCAAGCTGATCAAAACCGCCGATGATCGGATTCGATCCGTCACCGCCGTAGGCGATCGACCATCCGATGAGGAACCAGGTCGCTCCTACGATTCCGATGACCGCGAACGACATCAGAATGGTGTTGACCACATTCTTTCGCCGCGAAAGACCTCCATAGAATATTGCCAAGGCGGGCGTCATGAGGAACACCAACATGGTGGCCACAAGCATGAACGCCGTCGCTCCCGTATCGTACATTTCCAAACCTCCTTGCTTACGTTTTCCGCTTGCGAAACCGATTCTGCATCCGCGTTGAAGCTGCGAAAGCGGAATCCGCGGATGTTAACGATGGGGAGATGAAAACGTAACGACCATGAGACGGCATTGAAATCGCGCTGAAACAATGACTTTTTGGCCCTTTTGGAAGGGCGCATTTCCAGCGTTATGAACGGTTCAGATGCGCGATTTAGCGCGCAAGAAAGGGATTTTGGGCGCAGGTCTATAATGTTCGGCGCACACTACCGAATTAAAAGGAGGACGCATGGCTTTACGCTTTGAGGAAGTCACGACCGACGAGGATATCGCCGCAACCGCGGACATGGCGCACGACATCTGGTTCGAGTACTGGCCGGCGCTTATTGGCCTGCCCCAGACCGAATACATGGTCGCGAACATGCAGAGCGAAGAGGCGATTACTCATGACATTCGCTCGAATGGCTATCGCTACTGGCGCCTCTTTGACGAGGCAGGCACCTGCGTCGGCTATACCGGCGCCAAGGCGGAGGATTTCGAAAACGACCCCGACAACCCCGCCGCAAACGCTCATGGCGATGAGATTTCCAAGCGCGCGCTGCGTCGTCTTTTCATCTCGAAGATCTACCTCTACAAGCAAGAGCGCGGCAAGCATTACGCAAGCCGGGTCATCGAATTCTACGAGGAGCTGTGCCGCAAGGAGCGTCTTGATGCGATGTATCTCACGGTGAATCGCGGAAACGAGCTCGGCATCCGCGCGTACCTCGGCCGCGGTTTCGAAGTCATCGAGGAGGTTGACGGCGACATCGGGAACGGCTTCGTCATGACCGACCACATCATGTGCAAGATGGTTCCTGAAAGCGCGAATGAGCGTTAAGCGAGTCTCGCGCGGCAGTTCAAAGGAGCATGCGGCGCTTTACGACAGAGAGCCCGAGATGAAACTCATCTCGGGCTCTTCCCTTCTCATTAAATGATTCGCCATTCGGCGTTTGCGATTCCTCGATCCGGAAATTCGGCACGCAGCCCCTATTTGCCCATCGCTTCCCGTTTCGCCTCGATGGCGGCGGCGATACCCTTCGCATCAAGCCCAAGCCTCTCATGGAGCTCGCTTACCTTGCCCTGCGCGACAAAAGCGTCTGGCAAGCCGAGCACGAGCGAGTTCACCACGAGGCCCTCTTCGGAAAGAACGCCAAGCACGCCCTCTCCGGCTCCGCCGGCACGCACACCCTCCTCGACGGTGACCACAAGCCCCGTCTTTGCCGCGTCGCAAATGGCGTCACGGTCGAGCGGCTTCACCCAGCGCATGTCGACAACGCGAGCATTCAGGCCCTTTTCCGCAAGAAGCTCTGCAGCGCCCTCGGCGGGAGCAACCATGGAGCCAAATGCGAGAATAGCCAAGTCATCACCCTCACGAAGCGTCCGCGCGCGTCCCGGCTCTAGCAGCTGAGGCTGAGCGGGAATATCCACGCCGCGCGCCGCTCCCCGGGGATAGCGAATCGCGACAGGGCCGCCAATGCTCAAGGCGGTATGAAGCGCATCAACAAGCTCCGCCTCGTCGGACGGCGCGATAACGCGCATATGGGGAATCATGCGCAGATACGGCAAATCGAACATGCCGTGATGCGTCGGACCGTCATTGCCCACAAGGCCCGCGCGATCGATGCAGAAAACCACATCGAGCTCAGGCAAGGACACATCAATCGTCATCTGATCGATTGCCCGCTGAAGGAAGGTAGAATAGATGGCGACGACCGGCTTCTTGCCACCCTTGGCAAGACCGCTCGCCAAGCCCACCGCATGCTCTTCGGAAATGCCCACATCGATGAAGCGCTGCGAGAATTCCTCGGCAAACGCCGCGAGGCCGGTTCCATCCTTCATCGCGGCGGTTATCGCCACGATATCCCCGTCAAGCCGTGCTTCCTGCACGAGCGCGTGGCCAAAGACCTCGGTATACGTGGGCGCCGTCTTGCATTTGGGAACAAGAGCGCCCGTCTTCGCGTCAAAAGGACCAACGCCGTGGAAAATCTCGGGGTTGCGCATCGCGGGCTCGAAGCCCTCGCCCTTCTTCGTCACCACATGCATCAGAGTCGGTCCGTGGGTGTGAAGCAAGGTGCGCAAGGTCTGACGCAACGCCGTGATGTCGTGACCGTCGATAGGCGCGGTGCAGGTGATTCCCATCTGTTCGAAGATCATCGTGTGCTCGGGAAGGAAGAAATGCTTGGCGGAATCCTTCGCGTTCCGTCCCCATGCGAGAAGGGAGCGCCCAAGCGGACCCGCTTTCTCCATCTGGTTCTGCATCTGGTCGCGGCGGTCGCGATACTCGTTCGAGGCGCGCATCTCGCCAAAGTGCTGCATCAACGCGCCGACGTTATGGGAAATGGACATCTCGTTGTCGTTCAGGATGATGACCATCTGGGTCTGATCCTGCCCGATCTGGTTGAGAGCCTCAAGCGCCATACCGCCCGAAATAGCCGCATCGCCAATGAGGGCGACAACCCTCTCACGCGTTCCGCGCAAATCGCGCGCCTCAGCCAGGCCAAGCGCGACGGAAAGTGAATCGGAAGCATGGCCCGAGGGGTGGGCATCATAGGGACTTTCAGACGGCTTCGGGAAACCCGAAATGCCGCCATACTGCCGAAGCGTGTCAAAGCTCTGAAGGCGACCCGTGAGAATCTTATGCGCATAGGCCTGATGGCCCACGTCGTAGACGATCTTGTCGCTCGGGCAGTTGAGCTCGGCATGCATTGCGAGAATGATTTCAACGGCTCCCAGACTGCTGGCGACATGCCCGCCCGTCTTGGAAGTCGTCTGGATTATCTGGTCGCGAATTTCCTGCGCGACTATTTTGAGTTCGGAATCGGTAAGGACCTTCAGATCGGATGGATTCCGTATCGCGTCAATGATTCGTTCTGTCATCGCGCGCGTCCTCCTTGCCATTTTCCGCATCCTGCGACACCGGCGCATTCGCGTCCGGCTCTTCCCCGCAGTCTTCGGAAATGCCCGCCTCCATTATCTCCGAGGCGCGTTCCCCTAAACGAACCGCCTCCTCATAGAGCGTGAGAGCGTCGTCAAGGGCAATATTCTCGTCTGAAACCGCAGACACAATCTCATCGAGACGGGTCTTGAGGGATTTCAGATCGGAATGCTCGGAAGATGAGGAAGACATTAATCGTTGCCCTCTTCGAATGAATCGCAAGAGCCCGCACAGGTCTCGGCAGGGGTCTCTTCCCCTTCGAATGCCACAGCCTCAACAGGAGAGGCGGAAGTGGCAGGCTCAGCGTCAGAGGAATCGGCGGCGTCTACGAATTCTTCGTCCTCGGCAGGTGCGCCATCGGCATCGATACGGCGGGCAATACGACCCAGAACGCCATTCACGAAACGCGGCGATTCGTCTTCGCCACCGTACTCGCGCGCAAGGTCGACCGCTTCGTTGATCGCGACAGCCACAGGCACATCGTCCACATGAATCATCTCGTAGACGGCAAGGCGCAACACGGCCCTGTCCACTGCCGGCATGCGATCGAGCGCCCAGTTGTCCGAGCATTCATCGATGAGGTCGTCAATGGGATCAAGCTGTTCTTTGACGCCGTTCACGAGCATGCGGGCATAGCTCGACGGAGCCACTCCATCGACGAAATTCGAATCGTCCTTAAGGAGCGTCTCCGGCGCCATATCAAGAATCTCCGCCTGATACAGCAGCTGAATCGCCTGCTTGCGTCCATACGTTCTTTCATGGCGCTTTGCTGCCATGCGATGACCCCTCCCGGTTGTGATTCGTTAGTTAGTCTTTGAAGCGAATGCCGTCGACAAAGACGTCAACCGCCGTGACGTTCATGCTCGTCTGCGTGGTGATGGCATCGACGACCGCCTGGCGAATGTCCTCGGACAGCTCGCCCAAGGAGCGGCCATAGCGAACACTCACGTGCACGCCCACCGTCAAGTCGCCATTCTCGTCCTGGAGCAGGTCGATGCCGTGGTTGCTCGGCGTGCCCTGGAAAATCGCCTGGAGCAAAGTCGCAGGGGGATATCCCACCTGCACGACGCCTTTCACGTCCTTCACCGCAAGAGCAATGATGGTTTGTATCACCTCGTTGGTGATTTCGGTTGTCTCATTGAGCGGGTCGATCATGGCGTATCTCCCATCCTGCCTTCAGCTCATCCTATCGGATAAGCGCAATGGATCTACGGTCTCGCCCATTATACGTGCAACGCGCCCAAACAATGTCGGGCGCGGCAATCAGCGACAAGACACCACAAGCGGTCTGGCGCGGTATGTGCTAGACGCGCTTGACGAAACGGCCGTCACGCGTGTCGACCTGGACGGTCTCGCCAACCTCCATGTACATGGGAACGTTCACCACAGCGCCCGTCTCGAGGGTCGCAGGCTTGCCGCCACCCTGAACGGTGTCGCCCTTGAAACCAGGCTCGGTGTCGACGATCTTGAGCTCGACGAACATCTGGGGCTCGAGGCCGATGAGCTCGTCACCCGCGTAAAGCAGGCTCACCTCGTCGTTCTCCTTGAGCCACTGCGCCTTGTCGCCGACGGTCTCGGCGGAAAGCGAGATCTGCTCGAAATCGGTGGTGTCCATGAAGTAGAAATCAGCACCGTCGTTGTAGAGGTACTGCATGGTCTTCGTCTCGAGACGGACAGCCTCCATCTTCACGCCTGCGTTGAAGGTGTTCTCAATGACACGACCGGTACGGATGTCGCGAAGCTTCGTGCGAACGAAAGCGGGGCCCTTGCCCGGCTTCACATGCTGAAACTCAACAATCGTGAAAAGCTTGTCCTTGAACTCGATGCACATGCCGTTTTTGAAGTCAGCAGTTGAAATAGCCACAGCTAATATCCTCTCTCTTTTGACGGAAGACCAGATTATAGTCCCGCTTTTGCCTAATTCCAATAATCACCACTTAACCCACGATAAGCGGTTCATGTGTGCTGGTGGCAAACGGCTGGTAAGCATCCGCCGTCACCAGACCACAGTCCTCAAGGCGCATGCCAAACGAGCCGGGAATATAGATGCCGGGCTCAACGGTGACAACGGAGCCTTCCGCAAGGGGCGTTTTGTTGCCAGGAGAAAGAAGCGGCTTCTCGTGGATGTCGATGCCGACACCATGCCCCAGGCTATGCCCCATCTTTCCCGCATATCCGCCTGCGGCAAGCACCTCTTCGGCATGCTCATGCACCGCGGCGCCGGTGACGCCCGCGCGAACCATCGCCTCGCATTCCTCATTCGCGCGCCGGAGCGTATCGAAAGCGCGGCACAGCTCGGTCGACATCTCCTCGACGAAAACCGTTCGCGTCATATCCGAGCAGTAGCCGGCTTTCCGCGCGCCAAAGTCCATCACGATCGCGTCGCCCCGCTGGATGACGGTATCGCCCGGCTGCGCATGCGGACTGCTTCCATGCGCTCCCGTCGCGACAATCGTGGCGAAGGACAAGCCATCGGCACCCGCCTCGTACATGAAGCGGTCAAGCTCGAGCTGCACTTCCCGCTCGGTCATGCCCGCGCGGATGAAACCCGCGATATGTGCGAAACCCGCGTCGGTGATCGCCTGCGCGGCCTGCAGCCGCTCGATTTCGAAGGAATCCTTCACCGAACGCAGGCGCAGCACGGTCTGGGAGCTCGAAACCAATTCGGCTGCCGAGCCGTTTTGAGAGAAGGCGTCAAGCAGCGCCCGGTACTCAAACAGGCTGATCTCATCGTCGAAGCCCACCCGGGACACTTTGCCCAAACGGGCGGCACACCATTTGGCATGCGTCTCGCGGGCGGCGTCCACCGCGACGGGCCCGCCTTCCGCTTCACGTTCGCAAGCCTCGACATAGCGCGAATCGGTATGGAGGATGGCTTCATCCGGGGTCACCAGCAACAGATGCGCCTGTTCGTCATCAAAAACGCCATCAAAAGCGCTTGCCCAGATGATGTCGGAGGTGTTGCGAATGAGAAAAGCATCAAGCTTCTCTTCCCTCATCCAATCCCTCAGACGCGCTATGCGCGTGCGCGATGCATCGCTGTTTGCCATCGTCAATCCGCCTCTCTTGTAGACCGCAGACATATACCTCAGACCCGGAAAACGGCAGCCGCGCTTCCCTGCGTCTCTTATGGAATTCCCCGTCCCTCTCTATGCGCCCGCTATTATAGCCGCATGGATACACACGACGATATAAAGGAAAACGCCGTCCACACGCCTTCCGGACTTGCGAAAACGCCGGAAGCGGCAGTGGGGTCGGCTGACGTGTCTCACGCGGCAGAGGAATCCACACTCGTCCCTGATTCCGAAGGCGACGCCAGGGCCGCCAACGAATCCAAAGGCGCGGCTGAATCCCTGTCCGCAGCTGAAGACGACGCCAGGGCTGTCAATGATTCCAAAGACGCGGCCGAATCTGCGGTCACTGACGAAATCACCGCCAAGCTTGTCGGCGAAGGCGAAGCCCCAACCGACTTTGAAACCCAGCCCACGGTCGCATTCGAATCCGGAAACGACACCAAGGCGGATAACGACGCGGAAGCCGAACGCGAACCGCTCATCCTCGTGATTCACGCCTCGGTCGGTTCGGGCCACAAGAGCGCGGCACAGGCGATCGCACAGGCGCTCGAGGAGCTTCGCGACAGCGGCGATCCCGCGTATCCGGACGGCAGCCCCCTTGCACCAAACACGCGCATCGAGGTGCTTGATGCCCTCGATTTCTCCCGCATTCATTTCAATGGTGACAAGGTCGCCTCGTCCTTCACGGGCGGCGGGCGACCCTTCTACGACTTGACCTGGCGCTACACCTTCACGGGACGCCTTCTCTGGGGCGGCGGAACCTGCATGAACACATTCATGTTCCCCCGCTTCACGCAATACGTGCGCGACAACCATCCGCAAGCCGTCATCGCGACCCACATCATGGGCGCGAACATCGCGGTGGGCGCCCGCCTTCTCACACATCAGAACTACCCCGTCGTATCGGTTCCCACCGACTACGAAACGGAGGGTTTCTGGCCGCATTACTTCACAGACGCCTTCTGTGTCGGAACGGAATACATGGCGGAAACCCTGCGCGCTCGCACGATTCCCGAGCAGCGCATTCGCATCACCGGCATTCCCACGCGCAGTGAATTCCTGCGCAACTACGACATGAAAGAGGCGCGCGAGGAATTCGGCCTTCCCCAAGAGAAGAAGGTCGTCGCGATTCTCGCCGGCGCGAATCTGCCGGCTCCGTATCGCCTCTTCCGCGAAAGCATCAACGAGATACTTCCCTATCTGCATCGCTACACCGACATGCATTTTGTCGTCACCGCGGGTCGTGACCAGAATTACGCCGAAGACATGCGCCAGCGCATCCGCGATATCGGACTTTCCAATGTCACGATCATCGACTATTGCGAAGAGATGGCCCAGCTCATGGCGGCCTGCGATCTGGCGGTCTGCAAATCGGGCGGTCTCACGGTCACGGAATGTCTCTGCTCGAGCACCCCGATGATTCTCATGGGACGCGCATATGGCCAGGAAAAGGCGAACATGAACATGCTCACCGGCAACGGTGCGGCGATGCATGTCACCACGCCCCGCGAGCTGCGGGCGGCGCTCGACCGCTTCTCCGCGAACCCGCGCCTGCTCGACTCGATGCTTTTCAACGCGAACCTCCTGCGCAAGCCGAACGCCTCGCGCGACGTCGCGAAGATCGCGCTTGAACTCGTGGCACACCCCGAAGAGCACGAAAGCCTCCACTTCCTGCAACGCCACCCCGCGCTCTTCCTCATGAAGCTCTATTTCGGCGGCAAGCCCGCGCATATCCGCTAATCAAGTTCGGAAAGGACGCGCATGTTTGCTCAAGCCGCCAAGCTCACGTGGATCCTGATCATCGCGTGCGTCGTCCTGTATATCCCCGAGCTTATGGGAATGAATCTGAACGCGCTTCTCGCGGTGTCGCCCTATTCCCTTCACTTCGCGCCTTGGCAGCTGATCACCGCCATGTTCGCCCACGGCTCGCTTGAGCATCTCGCGATGAACATGGTGTCACTCTGGTGGCTCGGAACGCTGCTTGAGAATTCGCAGGGAAGCCTCCGCTTCGCGCTTGTCTATTTCCTCAGCGGCATCGGCGGGAATCTCGCCTTCGCGCTTGTGGGCGATGGCTATGCGGTTGGTGCATCCGGAGCGATCTTTGGCCTGATGGGCGCCGTAGCCGTTCTCTTCTTCCATCACCGCGAAAACCCCGAAGCGAAAGCGATGCTACAGGGTCTTCTCGTGATGGCGGCCATCAATATCGTGAACAGCTTCGTGCCGGGCATCGCACTTGAAGCGCACATGGGCGGCCTCATCGTCGGCGTTGCCATCGAAGCAATCATCCTCTTGATTGATGCGCAATTGCACGATTCGGACGACTACTACCTGGATGATTACAACTCCGCGGACAACTCTCGCGACGAGTAGCCTTAAGCCTTACCCAATCCCGAGACCCCGCTGATAAAGAGCCTCATCCTTCTCGCCGAACACATCGAATACGACTGTCATACCGCTCTCGCGCGTGGCAAGCCAATTGCGCACGGTTTGCACCGCGATTTCCGCCGCCTGACCTTGTGGGAAGCCGAAAGCGCCCGTGCTGATACAGCAGAAGCAAATTGATTCAAGTTCGGACTGCGCCGCGAGCTCAAGACAACTCGTGTAGCATTTCGCAAGCTGAACGCACTGCGATTCCGTCACTCTCCCAGCCGCAATCGGCCCTACCGTATGGATAATGGAGCGAGCCGGCAGATTGTAGGCCGGTGTCATCTTCGCGCCGCCGGTCGGCTCGGGATGACCCTGTTCATCCATAAGCCGCGCGCACTCCAGACGCAACTGCACGCCCGCATAGGTGTGGATGGCGTTGTCAATGCAGAAGTGCCCAGGCACCCAGCAGCCAAGCAAACGGGAATTGGCGGCGTTGACAATAGCGTCAGCCGCGAATGCCGTGATGTCGCCTCGCCACAGGCGTATGCGCGAATCGTCCGCCGAAGGCTCGGCGTCCGCGGGACCTTGTATCCCCTTCTCCTGCGCCAGCGCCTGAAGCAACTCGTCCTGCGCCTCAAGAAACGCGGGAGATGCCGCCCGAGGAGGACGGGTATTCACGAGACCGCGAAACATTGTCCAGAGTCCGTCAATATCGGAAAGCATCGGTTCACTCGCCTGAACGCCGGTGCTCGAAGCTCGCTCTTCAAGCAAGACCGAAACGAGATAACGCAACAGTTCGCGCTTATGTGCATCCTCCATTGCTCTCCCCTTTCCAAAAAGCTCACAGGTGACACAGGGTTCTCACCTGCGCTTGTCAGCCCACAATCAAGCTTTTCGTCACGCGCGACGAAAAGCTCAGTGTTCAAATGCCACGGGCTTTACCCGTGCTGCATAGCAGCCCGGCACCATCACCCCGCTCTTCAGGATTGCGCGCCGTAGCCCCACTCTTCAGGATTGCGCGCCATCATCAGACAAGGCCTTTGAACAGGATATCAGGGCATCCCTTCCCCAAACTAAAAATCGGACGCCTCACAATTGAGACGCCCGATTCCAAAACGTGCGGTATGTCCGCGAAACGCTAGGCTCCGAGACCGGATTCGATCTTCGTCGTGCCCTTGCCCAGGAAGCGCTGGAACAAAGTCAGTGCCGCCACGAGAACGAGACCGATGATGTCGGAAATCGTCTCGGGAACGATCATGCAGAAGCCCGCCACCAGGAACAGAATGCGCAGGACGGGATGCACCCTCGTATACAGGTTGCCATTAAGCGCAACCGCCACGGAGTACAGGCCGAAAAGCGAGGTGATGATGATCTGGCCAAGGCTGAACACGTCGTATTCGCCTTCCAGCACCATGATCGGGTTGTACACCAGGATGTACGGGACGATGAATGCGGCGATCGCGAGTCGCGCGGCATTCACGCCGGTCTTCATCGGGTTGGAGTGTGCGATTGCCGAACCGGCGTACGCAGCCAAAGCGACCGGTGGCGTGATGTCTGCCACGATGCCGAAGTAGAAGACGAAGAAGTGCGCAGCCACCTGCGGCACGCCCAGCGCGATAAGGATAGGCGCGGTGGTCGCAGCCATGATGCAGTAGTTCGCCGTCGTCGGAACGCCCATGCCGAGAACAATGCAGGTGAGCATCGTGAGGATGAGGCCGATAATCGTGGCGTCGCCCGCGAAGTTGACGATGACGTTGATGAGCGTCGAGGCGAGACCGGTAACGGTGATGCAGCCGGCGATGATACCCGCCATGGCGCACGCCGCGGCAACCGCGATGCAGTTCTTGGCACCCGCCTGAAGCGCTTCATAAGCGGCGTAAAGGGCGATGCGCAGAGCACGGAGAACAGCCTCCGAAGCGCTCGTTCCCTCTTCACGCTCACGCAGCTCGGTGAGGGTGAAGTTGATGAGGCCAATAACGAACGCGCCCAGAATGGAGATCGCAGCGGAGTAGGCCATGGTCCGCGCGCCAGTGGAAACGAGCCAAACCAGCAGGACCAGCGGAAGAATCAGGTAGGAGTTCTTCACGAGGTAGCCAATCTTCGGAAGCGATTCCTTCGGCAGACCCATAAGGCCAAGCTTCTTCGCCTCGAGGTGCACCGTGATGAAAATGCCGGTGAAGTACAGCAAGGCAGGGATGATTGCTTTCGTCGCGACCTCGATATAGGGAACGCCCATGTACTCCGCCATCAGGAATGCCGCTGCACCCATGATAGGAGGCATGATCTGTCCGCCCGTCGAGGATGCCGCTTCAACAGCCGCGGCGAATTCGGGCTTGTATCCCGTCTTCTTCATCATGGGAATGGTGACCGAGCCGGTCGTGACGGTATTGCCAACCGAGGAACCGGAAACCATGCCGCAAAGTGCGGACGAAATGACGGCGACCTTAGCCGCGCCACCGGACGACCAGCCCGCAAGGCGGTTGGCCAACGCGATAAAGAACTCCGCGATGCCGGTGCGCTCGAGGAAGGCGCCGAAAATGATAAAGAGGACGATATACGTGTAACACACATTGATTGGCGTGCCGATGACGCCGCTCGTGGAATAGAACAGCTTGCCCGTAATATTGCGCAGGGTCATGTAAAGGTCGGTGCCGTGTCCGAACTGCCAATAGATGGCGTAAAGCAGCAGGCAGGCAACCACCACGAGAATGGGAAGGCCCACGCAGCGACGGCAGAGCTCCATAAGAACCAAGGTGCCCGCAATCGCGATCGCGACATGCATCGGCTGGATGCGCGTCGCCAGCTTGATAATCTCCTCGGCGTTGAACGCGAAATAGAAGAAACAGCCTGCGCCTATCACCATCAGCAGAATGTCATACCACGGAATGAAATTGGCACGCGTGGCACCCTTGTGCGCAGGGTAAAGCAGATACCCGATAACGATGACGAAGCCGACGAAAAGCGAAAGTCGCGTTTCGGGAAGCGTCGTCACGAAAAGGGTCATGATGATGCAGTAGACGGAGAACGCCGCCAGAATGACCGCCATGATGGCGCGCGGGCGTCCCTCCCAAATGCGCGTGCGCGACTCGCGGTCGTACTTGCGCATTACCTCTTCCACATCGGCAGCGACATCGCCGGAATCGGCCGCTTGAATATCCTCGGACACCGTCGTGCTCAAGGATTCAGCGTCGTCCGCGACCCCCTGCTTCTTCTCTTCTCTCTTCTTGAATATCGCCATATGCAAAACTCCGCTTGTCGTTGTGGTAAATCACTCGTTTGCTTGCGAGGCTCCCGAAGGGTCTCGCGATAACCTGCGGAGGATTTCACGGACAATGCCGCGAAATCCTCCGCTATTAGCCTTCAAAAGCTGGATTCGTCGAGTTGCGAATCCGGGATGTCAGCCGTTCTACTTCGTAGCGACGGTGTAGCCCTGCTCCTCGAAGTACTTCGCGGCGCCCGCATGATACGGAACCGTCGTGATGGAAGCGCCCTTCTCGACGCTGATCTCGGCGTACTTCGCATGGTTCTCAACAAGGTCGGCAGCGTTGTCGAAGATGTCGGCGGTGAAGTTGTAGATGGCATCCTCGGAGACGTCATCGCGTGCAAGGATCACAGCGCCAACGGCAACCGTGGTGACATCCTCGTCCTGGCCGTCATAGGTGCCAGCAGGAATGGTGGCCTCGCTGTAGTAGGGCGAGGACTTGAGCAGGCTCTTCACGTGCTCGTCGTCAAGGGAAACAAGACGGGCGGGCTTGGTGGTGGAAAGCTCGGTGATGGCGGTGGTCGGAGCGCCAGCCACGATGAAGGCAGCGTCGATCTTGCCGTCCTTCAGGGAGTTCGCACTGTCGGCGAAGCTCTCGTAGGTCGGGGTGATGTCATCCTCGGTCAGGCCATAAGCGCCAAGGATGTCCATCGCGTTGAAGTACACGCCGGAACCCGCAGCGCCGATGGAAACGTTCTTGCCCTTGAGGTCAGCCACGGTCTTGATGTTCTCATCAAGGGTAACGATCTGAACCTGCTCGTCATACAGGCAGGCAACGGTGCTGAAATCGTCAATAGCGCCGGTGTCGGCAAAAATGTTCGTGCCATCGTAGGCGTAAGCCATAACGTCGGACTGGCAGAAGGCCAGCTCCGCGTTGCCGTCCTCAAGCTCCTGGATGTTGGCCTGAGAGCCGTTGCCGGCAAGAGCGGTCACCGCGACACCCGCATCGTTGGTGGCATGCTGGGCGATAACGGAACCGAACGCATAATAGGTGCCGGACTCGCCGCCGGTCACGAAGCGCAGGGCATCACCGCTGCTTGCGTTGCTGTCGCCCTCGGACGAGCTGCTGCTCCCGCAACCAGCCAGTGCAAAGGCCATCACGGACGCCACACAAGCGGTCGCGACAACCATGCCGAGCTTCTTCATCGAAAACTTCTTCACTGATACTCCTCTCCCCTTACTGAGGCAAACTAGCGAATTACAGCTAAATGACTGTAATTTCGACAGGATTATACTGTAATCCCCTCTCACGTCCCGAAATACCCACCATATTTATTCAAACGGTAACGTTCGGGAGGTGGATGGGCTTCAGAGAAATACGTGCCTCTGCCGTGCTTCCCGCAAGAACCATGTCATATATAGGTAAGGATTGCGAACGAGGCGGCATTTGCGCCGGATGCTGTTGATGTCACGTTCCGACGCTCAGGTATAATTTCTCCATTGGCACCAACCAGAAAGGATCACCATGGGACTCCTTCTCACCCTGCTCATCGTTATCGCCATCCTCGTGATCGTGTTTGGCATCTACATTGTGGAACAGCAGCATTGCGCCGTCATCGAGCGCTTCGGCAAATACAATCGCATCACCACGGCCGGCATCCATGTGCGCATTCCCTTTATCGAGGTCGTGCGCCGCGTCAGCCTGCTCACGCTTGACGAAATGATGCGCATGGACGCGAAGACCGCCGACAACGTCACCATCGGCGTCGAGGTGTCGGTGCAGTACCACGTGGATTGGGACATCCGCCCAAACGCCGAAGACTCTGGCATTTACAAGTCGCTCTACACCCTCGCCGATCCGGTCGGCCAGATGAAGGACTACTTCGCCGATGCGCTGCGCAGCCAGATTCCCAAGTACACGCTCGACCAGGTGTTTTCTGAAAAGGATTCCATCGCTGAAGCGGTCTATGAAACGGTCGCGGCCAAGATGTACGATTACGGCTACATAATCGTGCGCACGCTGATCACCTCGATCAATCTTCCCGACAACGTCCGCGAGTCGATGAACCGCATCGTCGCGACCCGCAATGACCGCGAATCCGCGAAGAACGAGGCGGAAGCGGCCCGTCAGCGCGTCATCATCGCCGCACAGGCAGACGCGGAGGCCGCCGAGAAACGGGGCGAGGGCATCGCGGCACTGCGTATCGCCATCGCGAACGGCACGAAGGAATCGCTTTCGACCCTTCAGGAGACCGGCGTCTCCCCCAATGAGGCGAACATGCTCTTCATGTACACCCAGTACATCGACGCCCTGACTGAATTCGCCAAGTCGGGCAAGGCGAGCACCGTCATCCTCCCCTCCGACTTCAACGAGGTCCGCTCGATGTTCGAGCAGATGCTCGTGGCAGACGTCGCCAACAAGAACGACTCCATGCCACCTGTGGCGGTGAAGCGCCCCTAACTTCACCCGGAAATGAGGGTGCAAACACGGGTCTGACCGCTTCGAAAGGCTCGCGGGAAACCTAACCCCAAACAAAGGCCAAGACGCGTCCATGAAAATGGGCGCGTCTTTCTGTTTCCGCAGGAAATGGGTTGTGTTGTCTATCTCGCGCGGCGCAGCGCGGGAAATCTGAAGGCGCCTCTTCTCGCCCAATCGGTTAGGACTGACTACAAACATTTGTTTGCAAATTATCGTTGTCTAACGCCTTGTGCGCTTGCTACCATCAATTCACGGTAACAAGCCCCGCGGCTCGTGTTCGATGCGGGGTATCAATTCTCTCTCAAGGAGGAAATCATGAGCTGGTACACAGGCAAAGCATTCTGGTCCTTCGTTGGCGGTATCGCGGCAGCGGCGGCAGCAAAGACCATTTCCCAGCAGCCGAAGGCCCGCGAGGTTATCGTCGGCGCGGTCGCAAAGGGCATGGAAGCGCATTCCAAGGCGAACGCCGACCTCCAGTCCATCAAGGATGACGCCGCTGATCTGGCCGCCGAATCCCGCCGCAAGGCGCAGATCGACGCGATGATCGCCGACCGTCGCCGCGCGCTCGAGGAGAAGATCCGCGAGCAGGTCGAGGCCGAGTACGCCGAGATGGAAGAGCAGATCGCCAAGGAGGCCGCCGAGGCTGTCGACGCTAAGGAAGCGAAAGCGAAAGAAGCCGACGCGAAGGCGTAGTTGAATCGCCTGCCCGACCCTAACAGCATGAATCACTCGCCCGACCCTGGCGGCATGAATCACTCGCCCGACCCGACGGCATGAATCGCTCGCCCGACCCCATGGTGTCAATCGCACGCCATGGGCTCATCGGCGCCAACCGCATGCCATAGCCCCAACGGCGTTAATTGCCCGACATCAGCGGCATCAACCGCATGTCGTATCCGATAGAAGAAAGACCAGGTCAATCGCATGTCTCACACCGCGAATGCCATAACCGACCTCGAGCTTCTGGAGAGTCTGAAATCGTCGCCGATGCGCTATACGCTCACCTGCGACTTCCCTGGACGCCTGCGGGCGCGCTTTGGACGCAACAGCTTCATTGACGCGCAAGGTTATGGCATCGCCGATACGCTTTTGCGCGTGCGCGGCGTGAAGAAGGTGCTCACCGCTCCCGCAAACGGCAGCGTTCTGGTGGAATACGACGACCACGATGCGGGTTGCCGTGAACGGATCATTGCGGTTCTCGATTCATTCAAGCGCACAGAGCTTCCCGAAGGAACGCCCTCCGATGACCAGCGCCAGTCCGAGGTTGACAATCGTTTCGCCTGCGAAGTCATGGGCATCATCGCGCGGCGTTATCTGCGCAAGCTCATTCTTCCGGCGCCGATCCGCCATGTCATCTGCGTCTGGCACGCGCTCCCCTTCATCGCAAAGGGCCTGCACCATCTGCGCAAACGCGAACTCACGGTCGAGGTTCTCGACGCGACCGCGATAACCGCCTCGATTCTGCGCGGTTCCTTCGATTCGGCGGGCACAATCATGATGCTCCTGAAGATCTCGGATTGCATGGAACGCTATACGCACGAGAGAAGCCGCATGGCGCTCGCGCAAAGCCTTGCCATCAATGTCAACGAGGTCTGGCTCGTCATGGACGACGGCGCCGATATCACCATCCCGCTGTCGCAGGTGAAGAGCGGTGACCGCATCCGCGTGCGCACGGGTGCCATGGTACCGGTGGATGGCACGGTTCTCGAAGGCGAAGCGGCGATTAACGAGGCTTCCATGACCGGCGAATCGCAGCTCGTGCTCAAGGAGAGCGGCGATTCGGTCTTCGCGGGAACGGTTGTCGAAGAGGGGTCGCTTGTTGTGGAAGTGCGCGGCGCAGGAGCGGAAACGCGCATCAGCCGCATCATTTCCCTTATCGACGAGTCGTCCAAGCTCAAAGCAGGCGCGCAAAGCCGGGCGGAGCGACTGGCGGATGCCATCGTTCCCTACAATCTGCTTGCCTTCATTCTTGTTGCCGCAATCACGCGCGACATCAATAAGGCGATGGCGGTTCTCATGGTCGACTATTCCTGTGCGATCAAGCTCTCCACGCCGGTCGCCATCATGTCGGCGATGCGCGAGGCCGCAAACGAAGGCATCGTGGTGAAGGGCGGGCGCTACCTTGAGGTAATGGCCCAGGCCGACACCATCGTGTTCGACAAGACCGGCACGCTTACGACCGCCCAGCCGAAGGTGAAACGAGTCATTCCGCTCGGAACGCTCGACGAGGAAGGCGTCTTGAAGATGGCCGCCTGTCTGGAAGAGCACTTCCCGCATAGCATGGCGCACGCCGTTGTCGCGGCGGCTGCCGAGCGAGGCATCCTGCACGAAGACGAGCTCCATGCTGAAGTGAAATACCTGGTCGCCCATGGCATCGCCTCGACCGTCAATGGCAAGAAGGCAATCATTGGCAGTTGGCATTTCGTATTCGAAGATGAAGGCGTGGAAGCTCCGGCCCGTCTGAAGCAGCGAATTTCGCGCATGGCACCAGGCTGCAGCGTGATATTCCTCGCCGTCGACAATCAGCTTGAAGGCGCCATCTGCATCAGCGATCCGCTTCGCCCCGAAGCGACCGAATCCGTCGCGGCTTTGCGCGCCGCAGGCTTCAAGAACATTGTGATGCTGACCGGCGATTCGGAAAACGCCGCACGCACCGTCGCGCGCGAACTGGGCATCAAGGAATACCGCTCACAAGTGCTTCCCGAAGACAAGGCCCGCATCATCGAGGAATACAAGGCCGCCGGACACACCGTTGTCATGGTTGGCGACGGCGTGAACGACTCCCCCGCGCTCGCAAAGGCCGATGTCTCCGTCGCGATGGTTGACGCAAGCGATGTCGCCCGCGAGGTTGCCGACATCACGTTGCTGCATTCCAATCTCGCGACGATTCTGAAAGTGCGTTCCCTGAGCTGCGCTCTTATGCGGCGTATCCAGAACGACTATCGCTTTATCGTGGCGTTCAACACGGCCCTTATCGTCTTCGGCGTGGCAGGACTGCTGCCAAACACGACAAGCGCTCTGCTGCATAACACGTCGACGATGGCGATCACCGCACGCAATATGACGCCGCTCCTGAAGGAGACGGGAGCGCCTCAGCGCTAGTTGGGACGCCGGGCCGGTGTTCTCACTCAAACCGCATGCCATGCGCCTGATGCTGCGAGCGGCGAATTGCGCACCAAAAGCAAAGCGGCGTAAGAGGCGAACCGCGCATCACATGCATCGCAGCAGGTCATAAGCTTCAAACCGAACATCCCGAGGCAGACGCTCTCGCGTGAGCGTCTTTCACCCGGTTCCCCTACCACCTTCACATTTCCTTCCAACTCATGCTCAAGTTTTGTGCACATCGGCGGCCCCTTGCTACCGATGTGTGATAATGCGCCTGACAAATGAATGAAAGGAAGGACGAGCATGAAGGTTCTCATGATCAATGGCAGTCGCCATGAAAAGGGCTGTACCTATACCGCACTCTCGTATGTTGGCGAAGGTCTGGCCGAAAGTGGCGTCGAAAGCGAAATCGTACACGTCGACAAGCGCATCCTGACCGGCGAAGTAAATGATCTCGTGCGTGAGATTGGCGAGGCGGGTGCCTCCTGCGACGGCCTCGTGCTCGGTTCTCCGGTGTATTACGCAGGCCCTTCGGGAGAGATCTGCGCACTCCTCGACCGCCTGTTCACAAGCTACGGCGACGCGTTCCGCTTCAAGCCGGGCGCTTCGGTGACCTCTGCACGTCGTGCCGGCACCACCGCGACGCTCGACCGCCTCAACAAATATCTCGAGTATGTCGAAATGCCTCTCGTAAGCTCCTGCTACTGGCCGATGGTTCACGGTCAGAAACCAGAGGACGTCATGCAGGACGAAGAGGGCATTCATGTGATGCGCCGCCTCGGACGCAACATGGCTTGGATATTGAAGAGCATCGAGGCTGGTCGCGCGGCAGGCGTTGAACAGCCGGTGAAGCTCGACAAGCCCGCGACGAACTTCATCCGTTAGTGTGGCGGTCACGTGAAAGAGACCAACAAGGAAGCAATCGAGAGCTCAAATAGCACCGACCGCCTTGGCACGGAACGCATTGGAAAGCTGCTTATCGAGTTTTCCATTCCGTCCATTGTCGCCATGATATGCGGCTCGCTCTACAACATCATCGATACGGTGTTCCTGCAGATAGCCGTCCCCGAAGTGGGCGCAGCGGTCACACAGCTCGCCTTCCCCGTTCAAACGATTCTCATGGGCTTCTCGATGCTCGCCGGCATGGGCGGCAACGCGCTCGCGGCCATCGAACTCGGACGCGGCAACCATGAGAAGGTCGAGAAGATCGTGGGCAATACCGCCACCCTTCTCGTAAGCCTTGGCGTCATCACCGCGATTATCGGCGTCTTCTTCATCAATCCGCTTCTCGCGCTTTTGGGATGCACCGAAGAGCTGTGGGAGCCGACGAAGACCTTCGTCCAGATCATCTGCGTGGGCTTCATCTTGCAATCGCTCGGCTTGGGAATGAACAACTTCCTGCGTACGGCCGGCAAGCCGAATCTCGCGCTAGGAACCTCGGCTCTGGGCACGGGAGCCTGCGTCGTGTTGAATGCCGCGCTTGTGCTTGGCGCGGGCTGGGGTATCGCGGGAAGCGCTTACGCCACAGTCATTGGACAGGGCATCGGCATGGTTCCGGTCATGGTCTACTTCATGTTCGTGAAGACGGCCGCCTTCCATCTGCGCGGGCGCAACATCCCGCTTGATTTCCGTCTTGCAATCAACATCATGACGCTTGGCCTCGCCTCGTTCGTCATGCAGGTGGGAAGCTCCGTCGTGACGGTAGTGCTCAACTACGCCATCACCCGCTACGCGGCAACCGACCCCCTCGGACCGACCGCCGCTCTCGCCGCCATCAGCATCGTGTGGAAGGTTCTCGGCTTGAGCTACACCATGGTCATCGGCCTTACCGCCGGCGCGCAGCCCATTCTTGGATTCAACGTGGGTGCCCGCGAATGGAAACGCGTGATGCGCACTTTCAAGTACGCCTGTTTCGGGTCGGTGGGCATTGCAACCTTCTGCTGGGCGTTCTTCGAGCTTGCTCCGCAAATCGCGCTGATTCCGTTCACCGTGTCGGACGAGCTCATGCCCTTCACCTGCCTGACCATGCGTGTGTTCGCGATCTGGCTCCCCTTCGTGGGCTATCAGATGATGGGCTCGAGCTATTTCCAGTCAAGCGGCCAGCCGATGAAGTCGACCATTCTTGAATTGACGCGTCAGGTCCTTTTCCTGATCCCGCTCTACCTCTTCTTCCCGCCAATCGCGATGTCGGTTTTCGGACTGTCGGGACTTGAAGGCGTCATCCTGTGCGTGCCGATCTCGGATATGCTCGCCTTCATAACGACCACGGTATTCGTCGTCATCGAAGTGAAAAGGCTGCGCCAGCTCGCCGAAACCGAGGATTACGCTCGAGAAAAATAGGGCATCGATTCGAACGCATGCCATAAGGTAAGGCCTGGAATGATTATCATTCCAGGCCTTTTGGTTGCAAACGCTCATTTGTTAACCGCACTCCGCTAAGCGAGCTTCGCTAAGCGAGCTTAGCGTTCGCCTTCGTTTCGAATCGCGCGCTATCCACGATGAAGCGTTCATGCGTGCCCGAGCCAATGGGGCCGGTCTCGTCGCTCACTGCGAACGAGAAGACGAGGCGGCGACGGTCGATTTCAACAAGCTCGGTTTCGCAATGAACGCGCATTCCCACCGGCGTGGGCGCCGTATGCGCCAGCTCGAGCTTCGTGCCCACGGTGCCCTGGCCATCCTCCAGGTGCGAAGCGACGGAGCGCCATGCCGTCTCCTCCACCAGCGCGACCATGGCCGGCGTCGCGAAAACGCCGAGCTCGCCGCTTCCCATGGCCCGCGCGGTCTTGTCTTCGCTCACAAGCACATCCCGCGCTCCTTTGATTCCGAGTTCCATAGGGGTCCTTTCATTCAAGCCATTCTTTTCACTTGCATTCATACCATGAAGCGCCATCGCGCGGTGAAAGCTCCATGCAAGATGTCGTTAAGCTGGCGCCGCGATTGCGCGCGCAACGAAACCGCGTTCACGAAGAAAACCACCCACGCATGCCGCGAGAAATTTCCTCAAAAGAAATCGCGGGGTTCAATCATGCAAGAAACAGCCCTCTCACCTGCGGATAGATACGGAAATGAAGGTAGTGCGAAATGCGTGGGAACCCAATGCGAGAAATCCGCAAATTGCACGGGAACCGCTCCTGCCAGCATCTATTAAACGGAAGGACGCGCCTTGCCCAAGATACGCGTCGTAGCGCTGCGGTTCAGCCGCTCGATTGGCGTTGGGTCTCAACTGCACAATCGGCGTCGGGACTCAACTGCCCAATCGGCGTTGGGACTCAACTACCCAATCGGCATCGGGACTCAAACGCGCAAACGACGTAACGCCTCGACTCTGCGACATACCCCGTGCATGGTCGCGCCTTCCGTCTGAAGCCCTGGCTCATACGAGAAAGGAACGAGGCCATGAACAGCATCCCGGCAAGCATCCCCACCGTCGCGAGAACTGCGACGCCTTCCTCATCTCACCAGCGAAAACCACGCGATGGCAGCGCCGGCTCACTCGCGATGCTCTTTCTCATATCAATCGCTCTCGGCGCGATCGCGCTGGCCGCCTGCCTTCTCCTCAGCACTCCCGCCTCTGCCGAAGAGGGGACAATCACCATCCATTCCCTTGCGAATTCCGAAGCGCAATACGATGCCTACGAGATATTCAAGGCCGAAGTGGAAGACGGCACCCGCGAAGGCGCGCCCGATGGCAACGCCACCCATATCAAATGGGCATCGGAGCAAACCCAAACCGCCGTCACAGGCATTCTGAATGCAAATGGCTATCAGGATTGGCTGACAGAAAACGGGCACGATGCGGACAGCGCGAGCAACCCGCAGTATGCAGCGGAATTCATAGGAGAGCGCATCACCGCATCAGAGGACGACACGGATGCTGGGAGCGAGCCAGCCGCCAAAATGGGAACGAGCTTCGCTCTCACCCTCGCGCAAGCCCTCGTATCCGCGGGCATCGAACCGCTAACAGCCACGGCGGATGAAACCTTCACCGGCGAAGAGGGGCTCTGGCTCTTCGTGACGCATACGGAAAGCATCGGCGCTGACGAATCCGGCAGTTCCGCCCTCTGGATACCAATCGGATCCTCCACGACGAGCATCGATGAAAAAGCCCGGACGAGCACGCTGCAGAAACAGGTGCAGAGCAATGTCGATGGCACATGGGGTGAATGGACCGACGCGCACTTTGGCGAGAACATCAATTACAAAATCGCGTTCACCGTTCCTGACAATATCGGCTCCTACGCGCACTACCACTGGAAGATTGACGACGCGCTTCCCACCGGCCTTGAGCTTGTGAGCGGCGACGTTTCGACTGTCAAGGTGAGCGTGGGGGAAAATGACCTGACAGGCGACGCGTCGCTGAACTACAGCGAGAACATTCTCAGCGTCGAATTCGCCGATCTGCTTGACTGTCTAACCATCTGCAAGGGCGATGTCCTCACCATCGAGTACCAGGCGCACTTCGTGACTGGTGCGGTGCTTGGCTCGCAGGGCAATACGAATGTCGCCACCTGCACCCATACCGCCGACCCGGTGAGCGAGGTCGACGTGACCGACACGCCCGTACAGGCGACGGTCTATACCTGGCAACTCAATCTGACCAAATACGACAAGTCCACGCAGGAAACACTCGCTGGGGCGAAGTTCACCATTTGCAAAGCGGATGCGGACGGCACGCAAATCGAGAATGCCTATCTCCAGGCTGATGGCTCTGTTGGCAAGATCGCCTATGAATTCGAAAGCAATGAAGAAGGCCTGATCAGCGTCTCCTATATCGCAAGCGGCAATTACCTCATTCACGAGACGGGAGCGCCTGCCGGCTATGAGCTTCAGGATAGCGACATCACACTCACGATCTCCCTTGAGACCAACGAACAGACAGGACGGCCCGAATCGTTCACCGCACATCTCACTGGCGGAGAAAGCGCCGATGACGATTCCGAAATCGCAACGAAAGTCGAATCCGCAGATGCGGCAAGCGGCATCGTGCACGTCGTCACCTCGGATGACAAGCGTTCCATGCTTCCTCTTACCGGCCTTGATGGCAGGACGGCCCTCTACCTGGCAGCCGTTCTCTGCGCCGCCGCATCAATCGCCCTCTACGCGCGCAAGAAGCGCGACGCCTCGCATGCCAAGCGGAAGTCGATTCGGGGATGGAGAGAAAAGTGCCAGGGTTCAGCGCAAAGGCATGGCTGATCATGGGAATATCGGCGGCCATCGCCCTCGCCTGCTACCCCACTCTCTCGGCGGCATGGGCGGCGCACCTCGCGCGAAATCAGGAAAGCAGCGCGATTTCCCGCACCGATGAGGTGAATGCTAGCGAGCGCCAGGAATCGCTTGAACAAGCGCGTGCTTACAATGCGCTGCTCGCCGGTGAAGAGCGCGATGGCACCGTGGCCCCCTACGAAGAGCAGCTGCGTTGCTCCGGCGTTCCCGAAATGTGCTGGCTCGAGTTTCCCAAAGCGAGCATTCGCGTGGCTGTCTATCACGGCACCGACGATTCGACGCTCATGAAAGGAGCCGGTCATCTCAAAGGAAGCGCACTGCCGGTAGGAGGAACGAACACCCATTGCGTGATCACCGGGCATTCGGGCATGCGCGACATCCTCATGTTCGACAAGCTGACACAGGTGGTCGCCGGTGATGTGTTCACCATCCATGTCATGGGAGAGCATCTCAGCTATCGGGTGGTCGACATTCGCACCGTGTCGCCTGACGATGTTGCATTCCTCGCGCCGCAAGAGAACCGCGACCTTTGCACGCTCGTCACCTGCACCTCTTCGCCCACCTATGGAGACAGCCTTTCGCAACTGAACGATCTCATCACAAGGAAGAACGACCTGCGGTTGCTTGTCACCGGAGAAAGATGCGCGTACGAACCGCTCGTTCCCATCCAGACTACGCAAAGCGATCGGGGATGGGCCGCCGCAATCGCCGCGCCGGCGCTCCTCGCGTTCGGCATCATCGTCTCTCGCCTCATCACACACGCGCGACGCGCCCACCAGTGGCGTTGGAAAACAACCCGCGCGCCCCTGCCGCAGCGCATAACAACCCGC
>CAVFFT010000051.1:0-2286 GCA_963621885.1 bacterium | reverse complement strand
GCCGTTTCGAAATCGGGCGTGACCTGCACTTCGTCTTCGGCGGGAATGCCTCCCTTGTTGTAGCCGCCATGGTTTTGGATGGTGACGTTGAAGGCGAAGGTGGGTTCGTCGTTGTCTTGCAAGGTCTCGAGTACCTTGTCATAGGTCACGCTATCCGCCACCGTGTGATGATACGCTCGCCAGCTTGCGCCAAAATCGCTGATGAAATAGCAATCCTGGAAACCGAGCGTGGGGTAGATGGTATTGCGGCGCCAGTTGTCGGCATAACTCGCGTGGATGCCGACGGTGTGATAGCCCGCCTCTTGGAGCTGTTGCGGCAGCGCGGGAATGCCTTCAAGTGAAAACTCCTGATAGGGATACATGCCTGAGCCAAGGAACGACATCGAGCTGCCGGTGAGGAATTCGTATTCGGTATTGCAGGTGCCTCCGCCAAAGACCGACACATTGAGCGTGCCTGAAAGGCTGGTGCCGCCGAGACGCGCCGCCAAAGGCGCGGTATAGCCGGAGTGAAGCCCCTCGTAGATGGAGAGGTCGGCGTAGGACTCGTTCATGACAACGACGATATTCGGCCGCGATTCGCTTGCCTGGTCGCTTGACGTGCCTGCCTCGGACGATGTCGCATCGTCGTTTGTGTGCTTCGCGTCGTATTCCGCCGCGAGCTCTTTTTCGAGGGCGCGAGCGGCATCTTCGTCGTAGTCTTCGGGCGCCGTTATCTGGAGGTTCTGGACGGCGGCAATAAAGCCGAGCGTGAAGGTGTTCGCGCGGTAGGCATAGCGCAGGTCCCAATAGTTGAGATTCTTGCCGAAGACGTCTTCGAAATCCACGTTTGTGACAACGCCTGCGAGCCCGCCGCCAATGACGGCGCAACAGGCGAGGTTGAAGGCGACCGTTTTCCAGCCGCGTTTCGTGGTGCGCTTCGCCGGAACGATGAACTCGAGCGTGCAGATGGCGAGGGCACCAAAGACGAAGGACCACATGAGGGTGTCGCCGATGGCGTAGGTGTAGCCTGCGCCCACGCCCGCTGCGGTCTGCCAGGCGAGGATGTCGCTTGGCTGTAGCGCCATGTCCTTGTATTGCGTGAGAAAGAATTGCACGCAGCCGAACACGATGCAGGCGACGGTGACCAGCAAAGGACCCCATCCGCGCCGCTGTGTGAGGAAATAGAGCGCGGCCATCGCGGCGAGCACGACGAGGAACGCTTCAACGAAGCGTACGGTCGGGAGGGAAATCCAGCTCGCGTTGTCGGCACATTCCACCGTGATAAGCGAGAGAAGGGCCGCCACAAGCAGCAGAATCGCATCGCGCAGCGCGAGCGCGGGAATGCCGCGCGCGGGCGTTCCGGTGCGCTTCTTCCCGAGGGGTACGCGGGAATTCTGGAAACGGCGGGCAAGCCAATCGCGCTGAAGCACGAGGCAGGCAGCGCCGGCAAGGACGAATTCGCACATCGCGAAGGTGATGGCGTTCGCCTCGCAGCGGCCGACGGCGCACCAGACGCCGAAGAACACCGCGATGCCGATAAAGACGCCGGAGCAGATGAAAGTGGCGCGACGGGTCACTTTCCAGGCGCTCTTGAGGCAAACGATCGCGAGGGCGCAGGCGGCGATGGTGCATGCGATGCCAAAGGGGATGCTGACAGGGGAGAACGCTATGTTTATCAGTGAATCCAAAACGCCGTTATTCTAACGCGGTGAGCGGTAGGGGGTGTGGAGTATTATGTGAGGATTAAAGTTCTGGGCCCTGAGGGCCGCCGGCAAAGGAGACAAGCAATGGAGAATGAAGCGCCCCTGGTAGGTATCATCATGGGTTCGAAGAGCGACCTTCCCGCCATGCAGCCGTGCATGGATCAGCTGGATGCCTTTGGCATTCCCTGGGAATTGAAGATCGCGAGCGCGCATCGCACACCGCAGGTAGTGCATGAGTGGGCTTCGACGGCGCTTGAGCGCGGCATTCGCGTCATCATTGCGGCGGCGGGCAAAGCGGCTCATCTGGGTGGCGTTGTTGCTGCTTACACCCCGAATCCGGTTATCGCGGTGCCGATGAAGACGAGCGATCTGGGCGGTCTTGATTCGCTGCTTTCCATGGTGCAGATGCCTTCGGGCGTGCCGGTTGCGACGGTGGCTATCAATGGCGCGAAGAACGCCGCCATCCTGGCTGTTCAGATTCTGGGAACCGGCGATGAGGAATGCCGCCAGAAGATCGTGGCCATGAAAGAGGAAATGGCGCAGGCCTAGGCATAACGGCGCGGGTTCGTGCGGCTTGTGTGCGGGCGCGCCTGGCCGCTTTGCG
>CAVFFT010000050.1:0-6238 GCA_963621885.1 bacterium | reverse complement strand
ACAGCGCGCGGCAACGCGCTTCCGCAATGCGGGCGCCGTGGCGCTGAGTTTGAAAAGTCGCGCTTGCTAGAGAGCTGGCGACGAACGGCACGGCGCAGGCGCAACGCAAGCCCAAGGCGCTTCCGCAATCCTTAAGAAGCCTGGCCGACGTTCAAGCCAAACCGCTACAATCGAATGCGGATTGGTTTACCACCCTTGCGCGCCCGTCCAAGGGCCGTCAAGCGAGACAAGGGGCGAAAATGAGCAACGCGCAACAAAAGACAACGGCGCAAAAGCCAAGTGAACAGGTCTGGCAGTCGGGTGAGCGTCTCACCGCGAAAGTCCAGCCGCGCCAGGTCGAAAGCGTGCAAAACTGGCTGGAAAACCGCGACAAGGGCTTTGTTCCCGTCACGCCGCGCAAGGCCTCGACGGTCATGCTCGTGCGTCCCGCCGACCCACAGCATCCCGCGCGCTTCCGTTCCTCCACGCCTGCAAGCGAGCGAAACGCCACGCCCAATGGCATCGAGCTCTTCATGATCCGCCGTCAGAAATCGATGTCCTTCGCGCCGGACGTGGTCGCCTTCCCCGGCGGCAGCGTCGATCCAAAAGATTCCGACCCGGCCGTTCCCTGGGCAGGCCCCACTCCGCAGGAATGGGCGCAGAAACTCGATCAGACCGAAGACGACGCGCGCCGCATCATCGTCGCCGCCGTGCGCGAGGTTTTCGAGGAATGCGGCGTCCTGCTTGCCGGCCATGATGCCACCAGCGTCGTTCACGATGTCAGCACGGCCGCCTGGTCAGAAGAGCGCCGGAAGCTTGCCGCGCATGAGCAGAGCCTCGCCGAGGTGCTCATTCGCCACCAGCTCTATATCCGCACCGACCTTCTGAGCTATTGCGCGAACTGGGTGACGCCCGAATTCTCCAACAAGCGCTACGACACCTTCTTCTTCGCCGCGCTCTGCCCCGAGGGACAGACGCCCGACGATGCCACGAGCGAGGTTTCAATCGCCGATTGGGTCGAGCCGCAATGGGCTTTTGACGAGGGAGATGCCGGCGTAATAACGCTGCTGCCCCCCACGATCTACAACCTCAATTTCATTTACCACGCGAAAGACCTCAACGATTTGCTGCATACCGAACGGACGCACGTGCAGTTCATGGAAGAGGGAGCGATTGACGAAGACGGCAACTATGTGGTCACGGGCATTTTGCCCTAGCGACCATCCCGCGTGCTCTCTGCGCGCGGACACGAGCACAGAAGGAAGCGCGCAGTGAGAACCAATGTGAAAGAACGCAAGGCACTCTGGGAAAGCGGCTTTGTCACCCCGTCCCTTTTCGGCGTGCGGGCCGACAATGTCACGCCTATGACCGTCACCGGTACGAACTCCTTCATCGTTCATACGCCCGGTGCGAAATACGCCCTCGTGGTCGATCCGGGTCCTCCCGATATCGCACACCAGCAAAACGTGATTGCCGCCTGCGAGGCGCGCGGAGCCGAGGTTGGCGCCATTCTCGTGACGCATCACCATATCGACCACATCGCCGGCACCGACCTGCTGCGCCAACTTGTCGCGCGGGGCGCCCATTCGCTTGACGGCCAAGAGCTGCCACCCGAACTCGATGGGAATCGTTTCCTGTTTGATGAGCTGGGACGCTACCCCAAGGTCTGCTTCCCGGAAGAGGGCGTGCCGGTCTACCATACCGAACTTGGCAACTGCCCCGAAGGCCCCTTCGTCCCCTTCGATAATTGCCCGCGCATGGAGATTGTGGCGCTGCCTGGCCACAGCTATGACATGGTGGGGCTGCTTTTGCCTGATGACAAGCTGATTCTCACGGGCGACCTCATTTTCCGCTACTGGTCAACCGTCATTCCCTATGTCGATGGCAATCTGGGCGATTATTTCGACTCGCTCGAAAAGCTTCAGCAGTTTGTGCGCGAAGAGACGGTAGCGCAGTTCGTCCCGGCCCATGGCTTCCCCATCGACCAGCCCATCAAGGCCATCGAGGGCTACCGGGCGCATCGCCGCGAACGTCTCGCGGCAATCAGCAAGATCATCGATGGCGGCGCTGGCTTCGACCTTGATGCGGTCGTGAAGGGCGTGTATGGCGACATCACCGACGTGCAGCTTTTGCGCGCCTCCACGCTGAGCACCGCGGCGCAGCTGGAGTACCTCGCGAAAGAGCGCGGCGTTCCCTTCTCGTTTAGCCTTGAAGAGCTGCATGAGCGTTTCAAGAACCTTTCGCCCACGTGATAGGTGAAGCACCTGCATCGCGGAAGGCCGGCGCGTCCGTTCGCGGGCGTGGCCGACGGCGTGACGTTCCATCGAGGTCGTCGGCATCGCGGGCCCGGCTTTGGTTAAAACGTCTCAATCGGCTACACTAGGGCCATAAGACATTTGCACACGTAGCTGCACTTACGAAGGAGAAACATGGACTTCATCTACACTATCCCCGCTTGGATTCCCTCGGCTGTCATCTGCGGTGTGCTCGCCATCGCCGCTCTCGTTGTGTACATCCTGGGCAAGGCTCAGGGCTACACGAGCAACGACTATCGCGCCGCCCGCGAGGCTCGTCGCCGCAGGCGTCGTCGCCGCTAGCAAAGCACGAGGTCAAATCCATATAAACTGAAACGGCCGCTCAATGCGGCCGTTCGCTTATTCAGCTATCACACGCGCGATTCGCTATTCCTGCTCATCCTTGAACTTGAAGGCGCAGGCGAAGTTGGTCGTGCCGTCTTCACGCGAGCCGATGAGCTTCACCCATTCTCCCGCCTCACATGCCGCATGCGCATCATTCGCCACGATGTGAATCTCATCTTCCAGATGCACCTCGGCGGAGAATTCCACTTGGAAGTCCGTCCACTCCCGCTTCTGTAGATCGCCCGGCAGCGCGTCGTAGGCGAAGGTGGGGTAATGCGTATTGTTCACATGTCCATTCGCATCGAGATCGGAAAAACGCGGAGACAGGCACGCGACCTCGTTCATGTCGTCCGATCGCTTCACGCGGGTGCGCTTTTCCAGCGGCACCTCCCGTTCGACCTCATAAAGCGGCACAAGCGGAAAATCCTTCACGCGAATCGGATGCCCGGTATTCATATCCATGACGAGATAGACCATCTCGCAGAATGCCAGCGGCTTTCCCGCGGGATCAATGAGACTGAAATTCCTGCTTACCTGCATGCCCTTGATTTTGCAGGGCCAGGTACGCACAAGAATGCGCTCCTCTTCTTCCGGTTGCCGCACGAGGTGACAATTCGCATGCGTCACGATGAAGTAATAGCCCTTCTCGATCATGCTTTGGTAGGTCTGCCCCAGGTCCGCGAAATCGGCGTTCGCCGTATCACCGAAGATGCGAAGCGCCTCCGCCGGACGCAGATGGCGGCATGAATCGAGCCAATCGAACGACACCTGGCGCTGCATGTTGTAGGTACGGTCTTCGTCGCGCCACTGCAAGTAAGCCCGCTTATTGTGTGCAGAATGCGGGAGGGACAGAAGGCCACGCCCCTCAAGGATGCCTTTGAGCTCGGCCGCCGCCTCGCGAATGGGAAGATGGGTCACGTCGATGGTGATGTCGGCGTAATTCTCATACAGCGGGATGCGCTCGGCACAAAGTGCGCTGAAATCTCCCACGGTACCATCACGCATTACCACGCCGCGCTCGTGCAGGTCACCCAAGCGCTTCTCGATTTCATCCTCTTCCGCTTTCAGATAGACGATGGTGCCAATCAGACCCAAATGCCGCATCGCCGCATCAGAATAGACCGCCGAACCGCCCGTCGCAATGACAGTCCGTTCGGGCGCGAGACCGCGAAGGACCTCGTTTTCAATCGCGAGAAAGCCTTCCACGCCTTCGTCGTCGATGATGTGCTCAAGAGTCTTCGCATGGCGATCCTGAATGACCAGATCGGCGTCAATATAGCCATAGTTCGCCATTTTGGCGAGAACGACGCCCAAGGTCGATTTACCCGCTCCCGGCAAGCCGATGAGCACGATGTTCTCTTTTGTCATGCGTTCCTCTTTCTGCACGAGCCGCCGCGCACCTGGCACGGAATGACCTTCTGAGTAAACGATATTCTCTATCTTCTTGCAAGTTCGTTCACGCTTCGGTATCATATCGCTTTGCATTATTGCACACGGAGAGCTGACCGAGAGGCCGAAGGTGCTCGCCTGCTAAGCGAGTAAGCTCCACAAGAGCTTCCAGGGTTCGAATCCCTGGCTCTCCGCCAGTAAACGCAACGCCCCAGCAATGGGGCGTTTTCTTTTTCGTGCGTCCTTCTCCGTTTGGCTCCGCATACCAAATGGGCTGTGCGAACGTGTGCTCGCACAGCCCAAACAGTCACTGCGTTTCCGCCGATCCTAGATGAAGCGGTCGTCGTTCGCGTGCTCCTTCATGCGCTTCTTGATCTCCTGCGCGAGAATGTAGCGTTTCACCTTGCCGGACAGGGTGTAGGGAATCTCCTCGATTGCCTCAATACGCTCGGGCCAATTGCGCTTCTGCACGCCCTTGCTATCGAGGTAGTGCTGCACGTCCTCCACCGTCGGGCACTTGCCCCACACTTCGGGCACCACGAAGGTGCAAATGCGCTCGCCCAGGCGCGAATCGGGCATGCCAACCGTTGCGTGATCGGTGATACCCGGCATGCCTTCCAGATTGTTGTCAATCTCAACCGCGGAAATGTTCTCGCCGCCACGGATGATGATCTCCTTCATGCGGCCATTGATGCGAATGCGGCCGAACTCGTCCATCATGCCCAGGTCACCGGAATAGAACCAGCCATCGTCATCGAGGCAGGACTTCGTCGCCTCGGGGTTGTTCAGGTAGCCGAGGAACTGGTGCGGACCACGGCTGCATTCCTCGCCCTGGACGCCGCGCGCCACCTCGTTGTGGTCGGCGTCGACGATACGCACTTCCACGCCCTCGCAGGGGATGCCGCTCCACTCGCCATTCCACGGAACGACGTGTTTCGGCGGAACATACACATGCGGACAGCTTTCGGTGGAGCCATAGGATTCCGAAAGCAGGAACAGGTGATCCCAGCAGCGCTTGATCATCTGCGGAGGAACCGGTGCGCCGCCGCAGATGAAGATGCTCAGCGACGGGACCTCAACGTTCTTCGCTTCCATGTAGTTCAAGAGGTCATACACGAACGGCGTCGCGCCATGGCTCCAGGTGACACCCTCGCGATTGATAAGCTCCACCGCGTGCTCCGGCTCGAAATGCTCCTGCAGCACCACGCGGGCGCCCATCGTCATGTTCGAAATGAGGCCATGGAAGAAACCGGTCGCATGGTTCAGCGGCGACATCATGATCATCACGTCGGAGTGCGAGCGCAGCACACCCTTCAGGTAGGTGCGCTCCGAGAACTTCAGCGTGTTGTGCGTGAAGAGCACCTGCTTCGGCTTTCCCGTCGTGCCCGACGTGGAAAGGATGCAGACCGCCTCGTCAGCCTGGCTTTCCGGCAGCTCCGTCAGAGGCTCATAGGTCTCGAGGATGTGCGCGACCGAAGGAATGGACGCATCCTTCACCGGCGCGTCCTTGTCGATCAGCGCGACGGCCTTCACGGTGGGAACGCGGTCGATGAAGTTCTTCATCTGCTGTTCGTAGTCGGTCTTCCAGTAGAAGGTGGGGCAAATGAAGGCCTTGGAACCGACGAGGTTCATCACGTAGGCGAGGTCTTCCTCGTTGAAGTTGCGCGGCAGCGGATGCATGACAGCGCCCACCTTCAACGCCGCGATGTACACATACGCGAAATCGGCCCAGATGGGAACCTGCCAGGAAACGACGTCGCCATTCTGGACGCCTGATTCCTTCAGCCACGCCGCGAGTCGCGATGCTTTGTCATCAACTTCGCGGTAGGTGAAACGCTGACCGCGATCGTCGCTCACGTACTCGCAGTCGCCATACTGCTCAACCGTGCGATTCCACACATCGTTGAGCGTGCTTGTGTCCCAATAGCCCTTGCGGTAATACTCCGCCTTGCGGGTTTCATCAATCTTAAGGTCGGTAATCATTTGCACCAGCCCTCTCGAATATCTATGAGTTCAGACGCTATTTATTCTACCCGTTTATGCTTCATATTCCATTCACAAGTATCAAGCGGTACCGACGACTTTGCAAAAGCCCAATTGAGCGATTGAAATTCCTCATCCGAGATTCTCGGAATTCATGAGCGTAAGCCCTGGAATCGGAAGCGGGAGCTCTGGGAATCGAAGTTGAAGCTATGAAAGCCGAAGCCGAGTGCCCCGGGAATCGGAGTTGA
>CAVFFT010000049.1:0-6495 GCA_963621885.1 bacterium | reverse complement strand
TGCTTGCAAAAAGCTGTCGCCGAAAGCGTCAGGTTCGCGTCGCGGAAGTCGCGCGTTAGTCCCCGTAGCCGTCGGGGTTGTTGTGCTGCCAGCGCCAGGCGTCGCGGCACATGTCCTCGATGCCATATTCCGCCTGCCAGCCCATCAGCTCGCGCGCCTTGTCGGCCGACGAATAGCACTGCGCGATATCGCCCGGGCGACGCGGCGCGATGCGATACGGCACCGGCACGCCGGTCGCGGCCTCGAAGGCATGCACGATATCGAGAACGGAATAGCCCACGCCCGTACCCAGATTGAACACCTCGACGCCGGTCTTGCCCGCCATGTACTCGAGCGCCTTCACATGGCCGCGCGCGAGGTCGACCACATGGATGTAGTCGCGCACGCCCGTGCCATCAGGCGTGTCGTAGTCGTCGCCGAAAACGGAAAGCTGCGGAAGCTTGCCGGCCGCCACCTGCGTGATGTAGGGCATGAGGTTGTTCGGGATGCCCTTCGGGTCTTCGCCCATCGTGCCCGACGGATGCGCGCCAATCGGGTTGAAATAGCGCAGTAGCATGACATTCCATTCGGGGTCGGCTTTCGCGATATCGCTCAGGATGTCCTCAAGCATGCTCTTCGTCTTGCCATAGGGGTTCGTCGCCTCGCCGCGCGGGCATTCCTCGGTGATGGGCACGAAGGCCGGATCGCCGTACACCGTCGCGGAGCTGCTGAACACGATCGACTTCACGCCATGGGAACGCATGACGTCGACCAGCACCAGCGTGCCAGCGATGTTGTTCTCGTAATACTCCCAGGGCTTCGCGACCGACTCCCCCACCGCCTTCAGGCCAGCGAAATGGATGACGGCGCTAATGTTCGGCTCGCGCTCGAACACCTCATCAAGCGCCGGACGGTCGAGAATATCGACCTGATAGAAACGCGGACGCGTGCCGCAAATGGCCTCGACGCGGTTGAGCGACTCCTCTTTCGAATTGCAGAGGTTGTCGACCACCACCACATCGTAGCCGCGCTCGATAAGCTCGACCGTGGTATGCGAACCGATGAAGCCCGCACCGCCTGTCACCAGAATTGTTTCCACTATCGCATCCTCGTTTCACTTCAATTTGCAGAAAGGGGGCGCGTCGAAGCTGAGCTTCTAATCCGCGTCCCCTTGAATCACCCTATTGTGCTTGGCTTGCGCTTATGCCTCGGGGAAGAAGATCCCGATCTCGCGCTCAGCGGACTCCGGAGAGTCGGAGCCATGGATGACGTTCTCGTCCATGATCAGGCCGAAGTCGCCACGGATGGTGCCAGGAGCGGCAGCAGCCGGATCGGTGGCGCCCATGAGGGTGCGGACCTTGGCCACAGCGCCTTCGCCGGAAACGACCATCTTCACGACCGGGCCGGAAGTGATGTACTCGATGAGGCCGTTGTAGAAGGGCTTGCCCTCGTGCTCAGCGTAGTTGGCCTTCGCCTGGTCGAGCGTCACCATGTCGAGCTTCATTGCCTCGATGGTGAGGCCCGCGCGCTCGAAACGCGCAACAATGTCGCCGATGTGTCCGTTACGGACGCCGTCGGGTTTAATCATCGTATAGGTCTTCTGAACAGCCATGAATTTTCCTTTCCTTTAATGGCTTATCCTGCACTCTATCGCGGCCATGCCGCGCGAATCCCGCCGCGCTGTGCCAATCATCAGGTGATTCTTGCACACGCGGCAGGCGAATCGTTAGTTCTCGCTCGCGAAATTCAGCTCGATGCTCGTGATCTTCCAGCCGATGAGGTCGCGCGTGAGCGAAAGCTTGTACTGCACGCTGCCGCCGTCGGAGGTCGGCGCCGTAGCATACACCTGCGAGGAATCCATGCCGCGGTCGACGCCCTCAATGGTCACGTCGTTCGTCTGGATGACGAACTTGACCATCTGGTCAATGTCGGTCTGGGAAACCGAGGAGGTGAACAGATCCGTCGAGCCATCAGGGTCGGCAAAGAGGTCCTGTGTCACCTGCTCCTGCGTCGGCCAGCCGTAGCCCTGCGTATACGCATAGGCGCCCGCGCCCGCCGCCGCAATGATAAGAACCAGCAGCACGATGAAAATGTTGCGGCCCGTGTGACGCTTCTTGCGCTCGAGACGGGCGTTCGACTTGCTCCAACGCTCAAGCTCGTCATCGGATGCGGTGAAGAAGCGCTCATCAGCCGCACGGTCGTCTTGAGAAACCGGCGGAATGGCCTGCGTCGGCTGCTCCGCCGTCGCGCCGTTGGAAGAAGAGGCCTGCGCCGGCGCCGCACCCGCGTTCGGGTTCGGGTTCGCGTCGGCCTGCTCCTGGTATTCCGGAATGTCGGATGCGGGAACGTCGAGGCCAGACATGTCGACCTTGCTCGACTTCGCCTCCTCCTTCATCGTGGCGCCGGTCGACACCTGCGCGATCGCGTGCTGGTAGTCGACGCTCGCGGCGTCATTGAGGAAGTAGGTCTTGTCGGCAAGCGCCTGCTCGAAAGCGCTCACGGCCCGCTGGTAGTCGCGGTTCGCGACGTAGGCCTGGCCGAGGTTCGCGTAGAGCTGGTTGCGCACCTTCTCGCTCATGTCGAACTGCAGCGCGCTCTCATACGAGGTGACCGCGTCTGCCGGACGGCCGAGCGCCATGAAGCATACACCCAGGTTGAGCAGGGCCTTCGTGGGGCTCGGGTTGTTCTCGTCGAGCGCCGCGGAACGGAATGCCGCACCGGCCTCCGCCGATTTGCCCAGACGCAGAAGCGCGTTGCCCATGCCCATGTAGGCCTTGTAGGGTGCCTTGTAGCGGTTGTCGGAAACCGCCACTTCGAAATAGCGCACCGCGTCCTCGTAGTCGTGAAGGACCGCGTACGCCATGCCCATGTTGTAGTTCGCGGCGCCCGTTTCGGCATAATCGTTGTCGCCCGTCGCCTGGGCAAACGCGTGAATAGCCTCGTTGTAGTCGCCGATTTTCACCAGGCAGTTGCCGATGCGATGGTAAAGAAGGCCGATCTCGCCCGGTTCCGGAGCATTGTTCTCATCCTCCAGGCACTGGGTAAACGCCTGCAACGCCGCCGCGTATTCGCCGGATCTGTATGCATTGTCCGCGTCGTTGAAGGTCTCTTTGTTCATATGCCTTGCCTCTCGTCTTATCCTGCCTGCGCCTTATGGCGTGCGTCGCGCGTTTGCGATGCGCCTTGCGTGCCTGCCGCGCCTCGCCTTCGCGAAGCTCATCGCGATTCTCCTCGCGACGCGCCCGGCCCGCACATCACAGCCGCTCATCACGGCCGCAACGCGCTTCGCGTCATTTGCGCTAGGCGTTCTCGATCGTGATGGAAACGATCTCGTCGCCCGCACGCAGATCGCGCACGACCTCGATTCCCTCGACCGTCTGGCCAAAAACCGTGTAGCCGGAATCGAGGAAGGGCTGCGGACCCAGGCACAGGTAGAACTGGCTGCCTGCGGAATCCGGATTCTGGCTGCGCGCCATGGCGAGCGTGCCATCGAGATGGTGGTTGTTGGGGTTCGTCGAGAATTCCTCGCGAATGCGGTAGCCCGGGCCGCCCGAGCCGAAGCCGCCAAAGGGGCTGCCGTCGGCGCGTGCCACATCCTCGCAGGAAGCGGTGCGCGTCTTCGGGTCGCCGCCCTGGATGACGAAACCGGGAACGTAACGGTGGAACTTCAGGCCGTCGTAGAAGCCCTTCTGCGCCAGCTCAACGAAATTGCCAACATGAATAGGAGCGTCTTTGCCGGCCAGATTGACCCGGATGGTTCCCTTCGATGTCTCGATGACGGCCACTTCGTTTCCATTCGGCTGGTATTTCGGCGTATAGAGCGCTTCAAACATCGAGCTCGTCCTTTCTATCGGCTTTCAAGCCAAGCGATTGCTTCTATCGGCTTTTAAATCTTAGACATTATAGGTGAAGTATCGCAGAAGCCGTCAAGACCCGCCCAAGGCACACACAAACGCCCGCTCTGACGCGGCGGCAGCGGACAAATACGCCCGTGGTATGGCCATATGAAACGCGCCACAAACAAATCGCCTGAGGAATGCTGCCGCGCGGGCATGGGGCTGCCGCCGATGGCGCTCCGGCGCGTTCTCGCTGGCGAAGGGTCGCAGGCGCGGGCGAATGCGATATGATGGCGCACGTCAATCGCAACATAAAGGAGCAAGGCTGATGGCAGAGACCGTCCATATCGATTCGCTTTCTTACGGCACGGCGGGCGTGGGCCGTCTCGCATCGGGCAAAACGGTATTCGTCGAGGGAAGCGTCCCCGGCGACACCGTACAGATCGCCCTTGACGACGACGGGGAGCGCCTCGCGCGCGCCCATATCGAAAACATCGTCGAGCCTTCCCCCCATCGCGTCACGCCGCACTGCCCGCTTGCCGGCGTCTGCGGCGGCTGTCCCTGGGCGCATGTCTCCTACGAACAGCAGCTCGCGTCGAAGCGCGAAAACCTCGTGAACAACCTCGTGCGCATCGCGAAGATTCCCGCGGAAGAGGCCGAGGCGCTCACGGATGCCTGCGTGCCGTCGAAGCGCCAGACCGGCTACCGTAACAAGATAGAGTTCGCGGTGGGACACGATGCCCGCGGCCAGCTTGAAGTCGGCTTTCACGCCAATGGGTCGAACAGCATCGTGACGACGCAAAGCTGCCCGCTCGCGCACAGCGCCATCGCGAAGGCTCCCAAGGCGATGCGCGGCGCCCTGCGCTATCTGAATGCTCGCAACGACCTGGGGCTTTTCCGCGTCGGCGTGCGCCATTCGCTGCGCACCAAGAGTCTTGAGGTCGCCCTGTGGACCACGCCCGGCCCGGCGCAGCGCGCACAGATCGCGAAAGTGATCACCGACGCGCTGCATCCCACGAGCATCGTGCGCGTGCTCGCCGATGAAGGCGCCGCCCGCAAGGTGAAGAAGGTCGAGGTACTCGCCGGCGAAGGCAGCTGGACCGAGGACCTTGCCGGCTTCCGCCATCGCGTGAGCGCGCCGAGCTTCTTCCAGGTGAATACCGCGCAGGCCGAAAAGCTCATCTCGCTCGTGGTGGAAGGCATCGACGCGAAACCGGGCATGTATGTCGCTGATTTGTATTCGGGCATCGGCGCCTTCACGCTTCCCCTCGCGAACGCCGGCTGCGATGTCGTCGCGGTCGAAAGCGCCGCGTCGTCCATCCGCGACCTGCGCCGCTCCGCCGACCATTACCAGCTGCCGATCGAGGCGCTCGGTGGCGATGCCGCCCGCGAGCTGCCGGATCTGGGCGAACTCGACGCCCTCGTAGTGGACCCGCCGCGCGCGGGCCTCGCGAAATCGGTTCCGCAGAGCATCGCGGAGGCCGACCCCACGATGCTTGCCTACGTGAGCTGCGACCCCGCCACGCTCGCCCGCGACATCGCGCGGCTTGCCCGCTTCGGCTACAAGCCTGTGCGCATCACCCCCGTGGACATGTTCCCGCAGACCTACCATGTCGAAACGGTCTGCCTGATGACGCGCGAGTAATAGATCCGCGGCACCCCCAGGGCCACACGAGCGGCGTTCCGACCGACGCTCACGAAGCACACTGTCGCCCTTCTGCGCGCCCGCATCGCATCCCGCGCCCGCCCTTCCACACGCTCGCCATCCGCGCCCGCATAGGACCACATAGGCGCCGGCGCGCACAAGGTTCTAACACCAAATTGATACTGCTTATGAAGACCGTTGGTCTCAGATTGGTCGTCCCATAATAGAATGAGCCGTTATGAGTCAGGATAAGAACGAACATCTCAGAGGCGTTTTCGCGAGGTTTGGCGAAGCCCGCAAGCGGGTTTTCGAGGGCTCCATACCCCTCTTCCACATCGCCATTGCCGCGTTGGTGATCATGTTCGTCATCACCATTCCCGCAGCGAATCTCAGTCAAAACGTCGAAAGCCGCGCGCTTTCGGAGCTGCAATCAACCGTCAGCATGCAGGCTTCGACATTCCACGACAATATGGACGAGCAATTCCAGCCCGTGTATCTCGTGCAGAACATGCTCGAGAACGGCCGCCATTTTGCCAGCCAAGGAATCCAGCCCACGCTTGCCTCCATCGTCGACACCTTCCAGCTCTGCGCCCTCTGCATGGCGGACATGGATGGCAACACGGTCGACTACCTGGGAAACGAAATGGGCAGCTGCGCCGACCGGGAATACTTCCAGGAAATCGTCGACGGCAGCCATGCCAGCATATGCCAATACCTTCCCACGACAAAGAACCTTACGGAACCGCGCGTCATCTTGTCCATTCCCGCCTATGACGAAAGCGGCGAGATGGTCGGCGTGCTTTTCGCCAGCAAAGAGATCTCCATTCTCGAAAACGCGATCTTCTCGCACAACAGCCTCTTCGACTCCACCACCGCCGTCTACATTTGTGACGAATCCGGGCAGGTCATCGCCGCAAACGAGAGCGGCAACGGCTTTTTCTCGAAACACGATATCGCGGAAAGCGACAACCCGAACGTCTACGTCCTCAGTGACGAGCTGGTCCAAATGCGCGAAGAAGAAGAAGAAGAAGAAGA
>CAVFFT010000048.1:0-6540 GCA_963621885.1 bacterium | reverse complement strand
CAAGCCCCTGCGCAAGCAGCGCCGCTATCATGCCGGCAAGAACATCGCCCGTTCCCGCCTTCGCCAAAGCGGCAGTGCCTTCGGTCATCGCGAAAGAATGCTCGCCGTCGGAAATGACCGTATTCGGGCCTTTCAGTACGACGACCGCGCCATAAGCCCAGGCCAGCTCCTCCGCGTAGTCAACCTGCGGCAAACCCGAAAGACCCAGCGGACGCCCGATGACCGCCGCCTCCCCGGAATGCGGAGTCACCACCGTGGCAAAGCCCTGCTCCTTGCGCTTGAGGCATAAGGCGCGCGCGGCCGTGCCCGCAAGACTCGCAATCGCGCCGCCATCAATCAGGACCGGCGCGGCCGCATGCTCGAGCACATGCATCAGCAGATGGGCCGATTCCGAATCGGCAGCATCAAAGCCGCTCCCTACCAGATAGGCGCAGGGCCGGCCTTCGCGGGAAGACTCCAAGTCCTCTTCCTGCAGCAGGGCTTCAAACGGCTTCACGACCAGCGACGGCCGAAAAGTCTGAATCTTGGTAAGGTTTTCCTCGGCGGTATACAGCTGCGTATAGCCCGCGCCCATGCGCTGCGCGGCAAAAGCCGCCATGCACGCGGCACCCGGATACGCCGCGAAACCGGCGACGACATGCAGCCTTCCCCGCGAATACTTGTGCATATTCGGCTGCGGATGTGGCAGCAAATCAGCCAAGCCCTGTGCGTCGTAGCTGCTCATTCTCTCATCTCCATCGCTTTATTCCGTTGCCGCGGGATGCGCGGCTTTGGTTCATCACGCTTCCGCCCGAGCCATACCCGCGCCTGCGCTATTTGCTCGCCTCGTCGCGCTTGCGGCAGGCGCTTTCCTAGAGCTCATCGAGCAGGGCACGCGCCTCCTTAAAGCGAGCGTCAAGCTCGCGCAAGGGGTCTTCCGCACGACGCTTTGCCGGCGCCGCACCAGTCGAGGTGAGCGCCAAAGCGCAGGCAACCGCCTCGGTATGGGTAAAGGAAAGCGATATCGGCATGCTCACCACGCCTTGCTCGCGCGCGACCTCGGCGACCCGCCCACGCAGAATCACGCGCGGCGCGCCCTTGGCATTCAAAATGACCTCGATATCGCGCACGGTCATTCCCGCGGCAAAGCCCGTACCCAACGCTTTCACGACCGCTTCCTTGGCCGCAAAGCGGGTGGCGTAATGCGCTTCCGGATGGGCGCGTGCGTCGCAATAGGCACGTTCATCGGGCGAAAAGACCTTTTGCGCGAAATGGGGCGTGCGCTCGAGAACACCCTTCATGCGGGCGATATCAACGAGGTCGATTCCCAAGCCAACCGGTGAGGGCGGCACGGCTTCCGCTTCAGCCGCGTCAAGCGCGGGAACACTTTCCGCTTCGCGCGTTTCCTCGCTATTCAACGGTCACCGATTTCGCCAGGTTGCGCGGCTTGTCGACATCGCAACCGCGCTCAATCGCAACATCGCGCGCGAACAGTTGCAGCACCACGCTCGCCGTAATCGGCATGAACGCGTCGCGCACCTTCGGGATATAGAGCACATGGTCGGCGACCTTGCCGATCTCGTCGTCTCCCTCGGTAGCAACCGCCACGATCTTCGCGCCACGCGCTTCGCACTCTTTCAGGTTCGAAAGCACCTTGTCGTACACCGGACTCGCCGTGGCCACCGCCACAACCGGAAACCCCTCGTCAAGCAGCGCAATCGGGCCGTGCTTCATCTCGCCTGCCGCGTAAGCCTCGGCATGGACGTAGGAAATCTCCTTCAGCTTCAGCGCGCCTTCGTAGCAGACGGCTGCCGCCATCCCGCGGCCAATGTAGAGAGCCGAGGTGGCGTTGACGCAATCGCGCGCCGCCTGAGCAATGCCATCGGTGTGCGCGAGAATCCGCTCAATCTGTCCCGCGGTATCAGCGAGCTCTCGGAAAAGCACCCTGATCTGCGCGGACGACAGCATGTTCTTGCTCTGCGCGAGAAGAAGAGCGAGCAGCGTCAGGCTCACCACCTGACCCGTGAAGCTCTTCGTGGAGGCGACCGCCACTTCCTTCTTCGCCTTCGTGTAGATAACGCCATCGGAATCGCGCGCCACGGGCGAACCCACCACATTCGTGATGCCGAACACCTTCGCGCCACGCACGCGCGCATCGCGAATGGCGGCCACCGTGTCGGCGGTCTCACCCGACTGCGACACCGCGACCACCAGGGTCGACGGCGTAATGATGGGATTGCGGTAGCGGAATTCGCTTGCCACCTCCACCTCAACGGGAATGCGCGCCCAGCTTTCAATCAGGTTCTTCGCGATAAGGCCCGCATGATAGCTCGTTCCGCAGGCAATGATGTACACGCGATCGATAAAGCCCAGCTCGTCGGGCGTGAGGTCGAGCTCGTCAATGGAAAGCAAGCCGTTCACCATGCGGCCACGCAGCGTGTCGCGCACGACGCGCGGCTGCTCGTAGATTTCCTTCAGCATGAAATCGGGCCACGCGCCCTGGTCGGCGTCGTCAATGTCCCAATCCACCTGCATGCGGTGAGGCTCGATGGCCTCGCCGTCGATGTTGCAATAGCTAATGCCGGAAGGGGTGAGCTTCGCGAACTCGTAATCGTCAAGCACCACCACGTCGCGCGTGGCGTCGGCAACCGCGATGACATCGGATGCGACATAGCAGCCGTCTTCGCCCTGACCGATGATGATGGGTGAATCCTTGCGCGCCACCACGATGGTTCCCGGCTCGTTTGCGCAGGTGATAACCAGTCCGAACGCTCCCACCAGTTCGCGCACCGCGGCGCGGGCGGCGGAAAGCAGGTCGCCGGCGTAGTACTTCTCCACCAGATGCGCGACAACCTCGGTATCGGTGTCGCTCTTGAAGACGTGACCTTCACCCATCAGGCGCTCACGCAACTCGAGATGGTTCTCGATGATGCCGTTGTGACACACGGCAACTTTTCCGTCGCAGGAAACGTGCGGATGCGCGTTTCGCTCGCTCGGACGACCATGCGTCGCCCAACGCGTATGGGCGATGCCGCAGGTCGAATCGGGGTCGGCGTCGCTCGCCGCGTCAACCAGATTCACGACCTTGCCCAGCCGGCGCACCACCTGCAGCCCGCCTGCGGTCTGCAGCGCGATTCCCGCCGAGTCGTATCCACGATATTCAAGCTTCGCCAAATTGCGGAAAAGAATGTCCTTGGCCGGCTTCTGGCCGGTATATCCCACAATGCCGCACATGCTAAGCCTCCGTTCTTTTGTTTCGGGCTATTGTATCGTGAGCCGGCCATGCCGCGCGGCATCCAACAACACCCCCATAAGCAATGGCGAGCGAAATGGCAGTGTGCAACGCAATCGTAACGAGCGCGTGTATGCGCCCGAGCATCCGTGCATGGGAAACCCCGCGCCCAAGGCGCCGCCGCCCAGGCTTCCCGTCGAGCCCGCCAAGCACGAGCGCGTGCAAGCGCCCCGTCGAGCCCGCATCATGCGCAGGCGCGAAACCCATCGCCCGCCGCATGCATAAAGCCGCCCCCGCCGGTTCCGCGCTCATTTGGCGCGGGCCGGACGGGGGCGACCTCATAAGCTCATATGGCTTGAATCGCTTTTACGCGTTCTTGCTCTCCTGGTATTCCGCCACCAGCTTCTTCGTCACATCGGCCGGAGCGTCTTCGTAACCGGCGAACTCGAAGGTGTACGAGCCGGAACCACGCGTGAGGGCACGCAGGTCCTTCGTGTAGGTGACAACCTCGGAGTAGGGCACGCGCACCATGATGACGGTCTCGCCCTGGTCGTTGGAATCGGTACCTACGATGCGGCCGCGACGGGTGGAGATGTCGCCCATGACCGCGCCGGCATACTGCTCGCCCACCGTAATGGCTAGGTTCACAATCGGCTCAAGCAGAACCGGGTTCGCCTTCTCGCATGCCGCACGGAAACCGATGCGTGCCGCCGTCTTGAAGGCCATTTCGTTCGAGTCGACCGGATGGTAGGAACCGTCGTACACGGCGCACTTCAGATCGACCATCGGATAGCCCGCGAGGAAGCCTTCCGCCATCGCCTCTTGCACGCCCTTGTCAACCGCGGGGATGTAGTTGCGCGGAATGCGTCCGCCCACAACTTCGTCGACGAACTCGTAGCCAGCACCCGGATTGGGCTCCAAGCGCAGATAGCAATCGCCGAACTGGCCGGCGCCGCCGGTCTGCTTCTTGTGGCGGCCCTGCGCCTCGGCGGTCTTGCGAATGGTCTCGCGATACGGAATGCGCACCGGAATGGTATGGCTCGCGATGCCCGCCTGCTCCTTCGCACGGCGCATCAGCAGGTCGACCTGCATATCGCCCATCGTGGTGATGACGGTCTGATGCGTGTCCTCGTTGCGGGTGATGCGGATGGTGGGATCGGCATCGGCCTGGCGCGCGAGGAACTCGCCCAGCTTGTCCTCGTCCTTGCGGTCGTCGGCCACGATAACGACCGGGTACTGCGGCTTCAGCTGGAAGCGCTGGATGATTTCGACCTTGCCATCAGGCGAAAGGGTGTCGCCCGTGCGCGTTTCCGCAAGCTTCGGAACAACGATGATGTCGCCGGCGAGGGCGCGCTTCACTTCCTGCGTCTCCTTGCCCATCATCACGCAAAGCTTGCCGACGCGCTCCTTCTTGCCCGTGCGCGCGTTGACGAGCTCCATGCCCGGCTCGAGCGTGCCCGAAGCGACTTTCAGGAAGCTCAGACGACCAACAAAGGGGTCGGACATCGTCTTGAATGCGAAGGCGATAACCGGACCGTCCTTCACAACCGCATGCTCTTCGCCGTCGGCAGTGATGAAGGTGCCATGGCCCGTGGGGCTCGGGAAGTACGAGATGATGTCATCCATGATGTTCTTGATGCCCTGCTCAATGAGCGTGGATCCCACGAACACCGGGATGAAGATTCCCAGCGCGATGGCCTTGTCCAAAAGCTGCTCGAGTTCCTCTTGCGTCAGCTGGTCTTGGCCGTCGAGATACTTCATCATGAGCTCGTCATCGGCCTCGACAACGATATCGCACAGCTGGTCGCGCGCGAGACCCGCCGCTTCCGCATACTCTTCGGGAATCTCCTCCACGCGCTCCTCGCCGTTCTCGTAATAGCGAGCCTTCATGCGCAGGACGTCGATGATGCCCTTGAATTCCGTTCCCACGCCAATGGGGATGGTCACGGCGCTCAGACGCGAGCCATAGCGCGCATGCAGGGTTGCCATTGCGAGGTCGAAGTCGGCATCTTCGCGATCGATGTGGTTGATGAAAACGGTGCGGCACAGGCGCAGGTATTCCGCTTCACGCCACAGGCGGTCGGTGTTCACTTCGGGGCCGGACGCGGCATCGATAACGAACATCGCCGTCTCGCAGGCCTGCATGGCAGCGAGGGTGTCGCCCGCGAAATCGGGCTGACCGGAGGTGTCAACGAGGTTGATCTTGTAGGTACCGTACTGGATAGGCGCGATGGCGGCGCTCACGGTGAAACCGCGGCGGATCTCCTCGGGATCGTAATCGAGGTTCGATTTTCCGTCATGCGTGGTTCCCAAACGGTCAGTGCGACCGGAAATGTGCAACATCGCTTCCGCGAGTGAGGTCTTTCCGGCGCCATCTTGGCCTACGAGGGCGATGTTCCTTACATGCTCGGTTTCAGGCGCAGCCATAAAATCACCACTCTTTCCGGGGGCTACAAGGCTTTCCCCCTATATGAATGCGTTTAATGCCTCTGCAGTAAGTCTAACGTAACAGCAGCCCACAAAACCCGTCCTCATGCCAGCCAAATGCACCAATTGTGGCAAAATGCCCTTTGCATTGACCGTGATTAAATGGTGGAATACGGCGAGTTTTAAAAAATACCCCCTTGACCAATGCTCAATCGCGGGTATAGTTGCTAATGTTTTTCGGGGCCTTAGCTCAGCTGGGAGAGCGCATGGCTGGCAGCCATGAGGTCAGGGGTTCGATCCCCCTAGGCTCCACCATTAATGATGCAGGCGCGGTAACGCGCCTGCTTTTTTATTTCGCTGAAACCCCACTAAGAGAAAATCGGACCCAGCTCCAAAGCGGAGCCGGATCCCTCCTTCGTGCCAGCCACTCTGCAGCAAGCTTGGGGGTATAGGCAAAAAAGTGTGTCCGTTTTCCAGTCGTATTCCCTGCTCACGCGACTATTGTTTGCCGTTAAAAACCCGCCATGTCGGCAGAAAAGCGCAGGCGCCGTCCCTAATTCCAGGGGTCGCGTTCGAATTGGAGCGTGCGCGCCGTGCCGTCGTGATAGTCGGAATACGGATCGTAGCCGTCGTCGTCCTCATTCTCGCCACGCAGAATCGCGGCGGGCGCGCCGGACTTTGGACCCGCGCTCTTGGGCGCTCCAGGCTTTGAGGCCGCGTCCGCTACCGCAGGCGCTTTCCCCGTAATGCCCGCGCGCCGGGAAACGCCCGCGTCCTCAGCTTCGCCCTTCGCATTGCCGGAATTCGCGAGCTCGCCCGTGCCACCTGCGGCTTTCATCTGACTTGGCAGCGGCGTTATCACCGGACGCAAGGTAAAGCGCGGCGGACGCTTTTTCGGCTGG
>CAVFFT010000047.1:0-2299 GCA_963621885.1 bacterium | reverse complement strand
TTTGCTTAGCTGCTCTTTGGCCTGCATCTATACTCACGGCTCATAAAAGCGAAACGCGTATCGTTTGAGTGCCTGTGCTAAGCTCGACCGGAAATACGGGCGAGCGATGGGAGGCGCAGCCAATGCAGGTTCTGGGAATAGACATCGGATCAACCGCTACCAAGGCCGTGGTGCTCGACGGCGACGGCGCCATTGTGGCGCATACGGTCGTATCGCTTGGCGCCGGCACCAGTGGCGTCGACAAGGCACTTGCGGCGCTGCATGACGAGGCGGGAATCGAGACCGACAACCTGGCCTGCACGGTCGCGACCGGCTATGGCCGCCAGACCTATGAAGGGGCGGATGCCCAGGTGAGTGAGCTGTCGTGCCATGCGCGCGGCGTCGCCTACCGCATGCCGTCGGTGCGTACCATCATTGATATCGGCGGACAGGATGCGAAGGTCATCCGGCTCGATGCGAATGGCATGATGAGCAATTTCGTGATGAACGAGAAATGCGCCGCCGGCACCGGACGCTTCCTTGACGTGATGGCGGGCGTGCTTGAAACGACGGTTGGCGAGCTGGGCGATCTTGATGCCCAGGCGACCGAGATTGCAGAGATCAGCTCCACGTGCACGGTGTTTGCGGAGTCCGAAGTGATTTCACGTCTCGCTTCCAAGGAGCCGAAAGAGAATATCGTCGCGGGCATTCACGCGTCGGTGGCGCAGCGCACCGCGGGACTTGCCAAGCGTCTGGGCGTGCAGCAGGACGTGGCGATGACGGGTGGCGTTGCGCAGAATGCCGGTGTGGTGCGGGCTCTCGAGCGCACCTTGGGAATCCCCATCACGATTCCGCCGGAACCGCAGCTCAATGGAGCATTGGGCGCCGCGCTCTACGCGCTCGACCGCGCGAAGAAGGCAAACGCGTAGGCAACGCGGGCACCGTAAAACGCCGACGCAGCGCTCAAACATAAGGCCCTTCGAGCAGGCCTGATGCTCGATTCGCTCGGAGAAACACTCCGGGGCATCTATTCGTGTGCCGTATAGGTTAGACATCCATACTGAAATATCGCTGCCGTTCACGATTCATATAATCATTTCGGCAGGAACCGCACACGTTATGTTTGCGGCTGGAGTATCTTCCAGGGTCCGCGGTGTCAAAACCACGGAATCGGCCTCCCTGATGCCCCGCAGGATACCCTTCAGTCTGCGGGGCATTCTGGTTTTCGGGCCGGCTTGGCGGCACGCGCGTGCGAATCCTGCAGACAGCTGCGTCTTTTGGTGGTATCCGGCGCTATTATGGGCTGCGGCTCTTGAGGGATTGGTGCCAAGGATGCTGCCGGTGGACGCCGCTTGCTGGATGTTGTCCCTCGCAAGAAATGGCATTCACGAGGGGAAATGCGGAAGGGGATGCGCATGGAGGTCTTTTCCAACGCCGCGTCGATGATGGCGACGCTCTTTATCGTGGTGGCGCTTGGTTATGCCGCCCGCAAAGGCGGCCTTGTCAACGACGACTTCGATGCGATGCTCTCGAAGGTGGTCATCTGGATCACCTGTCCCGCGCTCATTCTCGATTCGGTGCTTGGCAACGGCAACCTGCCCGACAACACCATCATCTGGCAAGTGCTTGGCGTGACACTCTTGCTTTTCATCCCGACAACGCTGCTTGCCCTGCTTATCACGCATTTCTATCGCACGCCCGAAAACGCGAAATCGGCGCACGCCTTCACCATCGTTTTCAGCAATGTCGCCTTCATCGGCTTTGCGGTGTCCTCGGCCATTCTCGGCAAGGAGTCGCTGCTCTATCTTTCCGTCTACAACCTCGTGTGCACGACCTACATTTGGAGTCTGGGCGCCTGGCTTATGTCTCGTTCGGGCACGGTGAAGCTCACGCGCCGCGAGCAGTTCGCCTACGTGCGGAAGAACCTCTGCACGCCCACGATCGCCGCATGCCTTGCGGCGCTCGTGCTTGCGCTGCTCCACATCACCGATTCGGGCATCATCGGCTACACCTGCAACCTTCTGGGCGCGATGACGCCTCCGGCCACGATGCTCATCATCGGGTCGACGCTCGCGAAATACCGCATGCGCGAAATGGTCACCGATGTCTGGTCATACATCACGGCCTTCATTCGCCTTATCGCGATGCCCGCGTTTGTCTACTTCTTTGGCGGGCTCTTCATCTCCGACACCTATGTGCTCGCGACGCTGGCGCTTATTTCGGCGATGCCGGCGGCTCAGGTGGGAATCATGATGGCGGTTGCCTACGGTGGCGATTTGCTTACGGTTTCGCGCGGCATGTTCCTTACGACGCTGCTTTC
>CAVFFT010000046.1:0-2935 GCA_963621885.1 bacterium | reverse complement strand
ACGAATTCCGCAGCCTTCTTCTCTTCGGCGCTCGGAGTGCGCGGAGGAAGGTCCTCAAGCTCCTCATCGTGCTCCACGAATGCGGAGATGCGGCTCACGGGAATCGTGTGGCAGTCGCCCGTCACGAACGGAAGCGCGTGATTCACCTGGGCGATGATCGTCTTACCCTGCGGCACGAAATCCGCCGTGAAACCGAGCGGGCCAATATTGCAAAGCCCGTCCTCGTTGGGAGGCGTCACGGTCAGCATGACGACATCGGGCTTCACCGAGGCGGCCAGCGCCGCCACATCGCCGAAATGCACGGGAATGTGCGACACGCAATGGCCGAAACCCGCGCGCTCATTCGGGCCCGCGAAATAGGTGTGGTAGCGGAAGGTATCCGCCGGGCAATCAAAATCCTTGAAGGGGAAATCGCCGTTCATCCAGTTCGCCCACAGGTCGATGCCGTGCAGCTCACCAGCGCGAACGCGTCGCATCAGCTCATTCACCAGAAGAGTCGCCACGTGAAGGCCGCTCGCGTACACCTTCGACCCATTGGGAACGAAGCGTTCGATAGCATCCTGTGCGGTGGTTGTCTTCGAGAGATATTCGGCCTGCCAATCCATGCGAATCTCCTTCTTGTTCGCAGCACGACACAAATAAAAAAGCCCGGTTTCCCGGGCTTGAGTTCGTGGTGGGCGTTACTGGGATTGAACCAGTGACCCCTACCGTGTGAAGGTAGTGCTCTCCCGCTGAGCTAAACGCCCGATTGCCGAAATCGGTTTCCCTATAGTAGCGGCGGGCGGACGACATTGCAAGCGCCCAACCGAAATTCACGCGCCATCCATTTCGCGCGCCGGGGTGGAGGCAGTCGCCGCCGGCTCCGCAAGCCGGCACGCGCGCTCCCGCCCAACTACGACTTGTACTTCGGAATGATGAAGGTGAATCCCATGGTCTTCCCCACCTTCGAGTAGATCTGCCCCATGATATTCCCGATGCTATCCGCCCAGGTGAGACTCGTCGCATACTGATGCCATCCGTAACCGCTAATCGCCTTCGTGCGTTCAAGGTCCCACTTCATGGAATACAGCGTCGTCTGCGGGTACTTGCTTGCGTGCACGTAGTAGGTCGCAATCCATTTCGCCGCGCCGGTCACGGCCTTCGCCGGGGTGTTCCAACCATTGATGATGGCCGCCTTTCGACCACCCGACAAAGGGCTGCTGTCGTAGGCGCCGATGCCAAAGAAGTTGTAATAGGTGCCCTTCTTGTAATATTTCCCGTCGATGTAGCCGCCTTCGTATTTGTAGCCCATCGCCAGATTCGATCTGCCCCAATCGCTTTCCAGAATGGCGTGAGCAAGCAGATAGGTCTCGTTGAGGCCATAAGTCTTTGCGGCAGACACGAAGGTACTGCCAAGCCCCGCGAGCTTTCCCTTCGAGCCGGTGGTCTTGATGAACGCATTCAAGGCGCTTGCATCAACACCCGTCGTTTTCGTCAGGTCAACGAACTTGTACTTCGAACCATTGTTGGGGTCGAGCACGGACATGAGATACGACACGGTGTAGCTCTTGATATAGGGATTATTCGACTTCTGCCACTGCGCCATCTGCTTCACGCTAAAGCCCAGCACATCATAGGTGGTCTTGTCGCTATCCGCGCCCGTGGAGGCGAGGTGGGTGAACGACCACTGCTTGCTTTTCGCCTCGGACTTCTTCACGCAGCTGACCACGGTTCCCGCCGAGGACTTGCCCTTCGAAGGCTGCAGCACCTTGCCCGTCTTCACGTTTTGGAAGATGAGATTGCCGTTCATGCCAATCACCTTCCACCTCTGCGCAGACGAGGAACCGGAGACCTTCTTCATGGTCGCGGTGTTGCCGGAGCTGGCGGTCAGACGATAGCCGGTCGCCACATTGTCGATGGTGTACACATTCTGCTTGCCCGACACCTTCTGGATAAGCCAGCGCTGCCCCTTCGAATCCGTCACGTTTTGCAGCGCGGCCTTCGCACCCTCTTTGGTGCTGTTGCTTTGCGTGGAAAGGGCGCGCTTACCGCTGAGAGCGCTGTTCAGGTTGTAAATGCCGCTCTTCAGGATGCCATCGCGCGTCACCAGCACAAAGCGCTGCGTCTTGTCGGACGAACTCGATTTCTTCGTTGTGATCGTCACGCCGCTCTTCGCGTTGGAGCCCGATATCGCAAGCGCGCGGCCGGTCGCAAGATTGATGAAACGATAGGTGCCGCTGGTCTTGACCAGCTTGAACATGCCGTTCTTTCCGGTCGCCTTCAGGGAGACGGAAACGCTGCCCTTGCTGCTCACATAGAGGCGCGAGCCTTTGCCCGTCCCGATGAAGATGCGATAGTAGCCGCTCTTGAGCTTCTCAAGCTGGAAAGCCTGACCTGTCGCGTAGCCTTCCTTCGCGAGAACGAGCTTCGTTCCCTTTTTCGTCTTGTTGCTCTTCGCCTGCAGAACGAGCGAGCCGTCGAGCGCGGTCTCGATGGTGAACCAACCGCTCTTGGCGGTCGCCGTGCTCACCTTGGCCGCTGTCGCCGCGGCTGCGGTGGTGGTTGCTGCGCTTGTGGCGCTTGCAGCGGTAACGGTGGTTGTGGCGGCATCCGTGGTTGCGGCGGCGGTTGCGTCGGCTGTGGCAGCAGCGTCAACCGCGGTATCAGCCGGAGTTGCGGCGTCAGTCGTGGCCGCATTGTCACCCGTGGCCGCTTCGGTCGCCGATGCCGTTTCGGTGGTCGTCGAACCCGTTGAGTCGCCCGTCGTGCCCGCAGCGCCGTCCGCCGCCGTTGACCCTGCGGCGTCCGTGACACCCGCCGACGCATCGACACCGGTGCTTGCAGATTCATCAGTGCTGGTCATGGGCGTGTCGACGCCAGATTCCGTCGCACCCGCTGCCGCTTCAGCAGCGCCAGTCGTCGTGTTCGAACCCGTCGAGGCCGCCGCCGTAGTCGC